>QBMN01000030.1:26434-32969 GCA_003241845.1 Shackletoniella antarctica
TTGCAGAAGAAGTAGCTGCTGAAGAGGCGGTTGTAGAAGAAGTAGCTGCTGAAGAACCAGAAGTAGAGGCCCCGGCCCCCACCGACAGCGAACCTGTGGCAGAAGCGACAGCCGAAGCTACGGAGCCTGAAGCCTCACCGGCTTAATGTCCCCGGCAGCTTAACAACCCCCATGGGGCAGATCTCATGGGGGTAAAGTACACCCCAGAGGTCTCTCATTAATCAGCCGCCTCGGTAGCTTGGTCTGCCGAGGTTTCTGTTTGCTCTAGAAACTGGCTATCGACCAAAAAAGATCCCTTGTCAAACTTGATGCCCCAGTACCCGCCGGGGCGACGGCTGAGAATGACCCCCTCGGCCCCTAGGGGCACAGTGTCGGCGGGGCGCAGCATGGGCATCGGGTCGGCGGTCTTAAAGTAGGGAGGCTGCGCTGCGAGGCGCACGCGATCGCCGACGGTAAACTCAGTAGTCATGGCAACCTCCGGGGCAATGGTTGAAATTGGGTACTAGCCAGATAGCTCCAGGCCAGAGCCAGAGCGCTAACGAATACCATTAGCGTGCATCCAGCTGTCAAGCTCTAACCGCCGCAGGCCATCCCAGGCTTCTGGGGTAACGGTGGCTCTAACTGGAGTGTAGTTCAAAAGCGATCCAAATTCTGGTCTTGGCTGGATGAGGTTTACAACAAACCAAGGCGACTTCTGGAAAATAGTTTCCCAAATGGTGGGCAGTGCCCACCCTACGGCGGCTATAGTCGCTGGATTAAAGCTGGTATTTTCTTTCCTAGAAATCTCCTAGGCATCTACCGGCAGCCCTGGGGAGGGCTGAAGCGTTGAATGTATGTCGCTAGCCCCGAGGGAAATGAGCGCGGTTTTCTGGGCCTCGGTGAGGCCGGTCACCCCAGCAATGGCCATGCCTTCGTAGGGGCGGGGCACCCGCAGGGTTTGATCGTGGCAGTAGATAAAGCCGTCGGGGGTCAGCAGTTTGCGCCACACCTGAATGGTTTCGTCTTGGCTACAGCTGATCAGGCGATCGCCGTCGGCGCTAAAGGTGACGTAGCGCACCCACTTGTCGTGGCCGCAGAGAGTCTGATGACAATGGCGGGTACGCAGGTTCCACAGTTTGATGGTGGTATCGCCGCCACAGCTGGCCAGCCACTGGCCGTCGGGGCTAAAGGCCACGGCCAGCACCAGGCTCGGGTGGGTGCCAATGACGGTGCGATGGCCCAGCTTGAGATCCCACAGCATGACGTAGCCGTTAGAGCCACCGCTGGAGAGAAACCGACCGTCAGGGCTAAAGGCTAGCCCCCGCACCCAGCTGCCTTCGCAGGGCAGGGTTTGCAGGCAGGTCTGGGTTTCAAGATCCCACAGGCGCACGGTTTGGTCTTGGCTACCGCTGGCCAGGCGGCGACCGTCGGGGCTAATGGCCACCGTCCAAACGCCGCTGGTGTGGCCGGTGAGCAGGCCACAGCTGGCTTGACTGCTGAGATGCCACAGGCGAATGGTGCCGTCGAGGCTGCCGCTGGCGAGGCGATCGCTGGGGGTTGCGCCCGGAACCGCGCCCGGAACCGCACCCTGGGAGTAAAAGGCCAAGGCCCAGACCTCGTGGCCGTGGTCGGCCCAGGTGGCGCAGCAGGCTCCGGTGGCGCTATCCCACAGGCGCACGGTGCGATCTTCGCCACCGCTGGCAATCCACTGCCCGTCGGGGCTGACCGCCACCGCCAACACCCAGCCGTCGTGGCCAGAGAACGTTCTAGGGGTAGCCGGTTCACCTAGGGGCCAGAGGCGCACCTGGCGATCTTGGCCGCCGCTGACCAGGTAATCGCCCTGGGGATGGAGGGCCACCGACCAAACACCGCTGTTGTGGCCGCGCAGCACCCGCAGGGCCTGGTGAGACTGGCTATCCCACAGGCGCACCGACTGATCTTCGCTGGCGCTGGCCAGGGTGTAGCCGCTGGCTTCGGGCGATGCGCCGCGCACGGGGCTAAAGGCGACGTTAGAGATCCAGCTGCTGTGGCCCTTGATGGCCCAGTCGACTTGGCCAGTCTGCCAGTTCCACAGGCGAATAGTCTGGTCATCGCCGCCGCTGGCCAGCCAGCGACCGTCGGGGCTAAAGGCCACAGAGCGGACGGCGCGGGCATGGCCCTGGGGTGATCGCCCGTCGGAGCCAGTCTTCAAACACTGCACCCGAGTTTGGGTGGTCACATCCCAAATACCGATGCTGCCGTCGTGGTGACCGCTAGCCAGGATTTGCCCATTCCCCTGGGGAGACGAGCCTTGCCCAGAGCGAACGAGAATCGGGCTAAACGCAATTGACCACACGGGCGAGCCAGTCACTATTTTGGTGCTGTCGCCGCTGGCGAGATCCCACAGGCGCAGGGTGCCATCGTAGCTGCCGCTAGCCAGGGGTGGGTGGGTCTGATGGGTCGTGAGGGAGAGCCCGCCACGGCTGTGGCTCTGGGGCGAAAACACCACCGATCGCACCTCGTCGGTATGGCCCACCAGGCGCTGCACCAGGGTTTGGCTGCGCACATCCCAAACGCGGATCTGGTGGTCTTCACAGCCGCTAGCCAGCCAGCGCCCGTCGGGGCTAAAGGCCAAAGCAAAGACCCGGCTGGAGGAGTCTTTGAGCTGGCCGTAGCGATCGCCGGTTTTGAGATCCCACAGGTCGATGGTGCCGTTGGCGCTGCTGGCCAGGGTTTGGTTGTTGGGGCTAAAGGCCACCGCCCAGCACCAGCCGTCTTGGGCGCGCAGGGTGAGCATCGGCTGGGCATCGCTGACCCGCCACAGGTGAATCTCGTAGCTGACATCGCTGGCCGCCAGCAGCTGGCCGTCGGGGCTAAAGGCGATCGCCAAAACCTGGCTAAAGGTGTCTTTAAACACCGAGCGCGACAGGTCGGCCTGGGCAAAGTTGGCCTGGTGCAGGGTGCTGTCTTGCAGATGGGCCTGCCAGATCGTCTGCCGGGAGAAATCCCAGCCCGCTAGAGAAATCTCCGCCTGGTTGAGCAGGTTGATCACATTGCCGCAGGCGTAGCTTTGCAGGCCTTGCCCGCGCCAGGTGTCGAGGTGGGGGCGCAGGCGGCAGGCCAGATCGCTGTGTTGCAGCCGCAGCCGCTGCAAGACGGGTTGAAGAATCAGCCGGGTTTGGCTGTCGCGAATATAGTCTTTGGCCTGGGCCAAAATCAGAGCGTGGGTGTGCAGCGGGCCAGAGTCAATCGTCGGATCAGCCAGAATGGCCTGGCTGATCTGCTCCACTAGCCAGTCGGTGATGTATTCCATCACCACGGGCTGGAGGGTAAAGCGGGTGCTGCCCTGGGTCGGGCTGGCCCTGGGGGTATCGCGCTCGATCAGCGATCGCCGCTCAAGGCAGGTGAGCGCGTCGATCAGTACGCCTAAGGCCAAGGGCTCCACCAGATAGGCGCGAATCTGGGCCAGGGTGGCCGGTTCGCGGTGAATCGCCAGCCAGGCCATCACCTGCTGCTCTACGGGCGAGAGCCGATTGAGCTGGTGGGCCAGCAGGTCGCGAATATCGCCAAATACCGACTGCCCCTGGGCGAGCATCTGCACAAACGGCCCCAGCTGCCCCTCAAAAAAGTCTTGCACCACGGCCGCTACCATCTTAAGGGCTAGGGGGTTACCGGCGTAGTGGCTGACCAGGTGCTGCCAGTGGTTGGGGGTGCCGGTAAACCGCCCCCGAGCCTGAAAGATCGACTGGCCCACGGTCGGCGGCAGCCCCCCCAGCCGCAGCGATCGAATCGGCTGGGTGCCCCCCTCCTGCTGGGCAATTTCTTTGATTTTTTCGCGGCTGGTGAGCACGATCGCGCTCTGGTGGGCGACATCGCCCAGGCTGGCAAACAGCTGGCCGTAATTTTCGTAGCCCGGCAGGTAGATGCCGGTGCGATCGCGCGGCTGCAAAATGGTCTCGCCGTTGTCGAGCACAATCAAACAGCGGTGCCGGCGCAGCTGATCGAGCAGCGATCGCAGCAGCCCATCAAACGTAGCCCCGGCAGGCTCGGGCACCGTCGCCGAGAGCACCCCCAGCAGGTCTCTCAGCAGCTCATTGACCGGGGGGGCATGGCGCAGCGATCGCCAAATCACCACCTCAAAGCGGTCTTGCACCTGCTGGGCCAGCTTTACCGCCAGGGTGGTTTTGCCCATGCCGCCCATGCCAAACAGCCCCACCAGCCGACAGCGATCATCCACCACCCAGGCTTGCAGCAGGGCTAGCTCGTCGGTGCGCCCGTAAAAGGTCTGGGCCGCTGCGGCATCGCCCCAGTCGCGGCGACGTAGGGGAACTGCACTCATGCCGCTGCTGGGGCCGCTGCTGAGGCCGCTGCCTTCGGGGTCAGAGGCCTGGGTTGAGAAGGCTTTGAGCTGGTGGGCCAACACCCCGTGCAGATTGCGCTTGGTGACCTTCTCGCCCAGGTGCTCAGAGAGGCACTGCCACAGGTCAGACCCCATTTGCTTGACGTAGCCCACTTCATAGCCCAGCTCTAGGGCCGTGTCTTGGTAGGTGCGATCGCACCAGGCCTGCTGAAATAACGTCCTCTGAATTGGGCTGAGCGATCCCACCCCGTGTTCGGCAAGCACCCGCTCAACCAGTCTTAACGCATCGTCGGCGGTCATGGTGGTGTATCCAACGCTACTCGCTTCTCTAAAACCAAAGCAGCACGGGGCCTAGGGGTAGTTCTTTGAGGCCGATCCTAGCCAAGCCCCACCCCCAACTTTGTGCTCTGAGTAACATTTTGCTGAGCCGCCCTCGCAATGCCTGCCCAGAAACGTACTTTTGGCGAACTTTCCTCGCACCTCACTCGCCTGGCTCCGTTGATACTCTCTGTTTAACGTTCACTCAGCAGCGTTCTACAACCCTAAACCTACGCTCAAAGCCTCCATACTTCAGTCTTTTCATCGGCTAGCAGGGTGCTGCATCCAGATCCTTGCTAGCCAGAGAGAATGGCTCAGGCCATGGGGAGAGCGTTTCATCTTTGTCTGACTATCCATGACTGTCCATCGCCCCCAATCAGGAGAACCCCTATGCGGAACCCGACCTTTCAGGTGACCCGTCGCCAGGCGATTCGAGGACTGCTGGCCACCGGAGCCTTTGGCCTGACGGTCAAACTCAGCGCCTGCGGCAACGCCCCCGTCGCAGATGGTGGCAGCGACACGATCACAGCCGGCTTTATCTACGTTGGCCCCAAAGATGACTATGGCTACAACCAGGCCCACGCCGAAGGGCGTACCAGTTTAGACGGCATCGCCGGGGTCAAAACCTCCGAAGAGGCCAGCGTACCCGAGACCAACGCGGTGCAAGAAAGCATCCGCAGCATGATCGACCTGGATGGGGCCACGGCAATTTTTGCCACCTCCTTCGGCTACTTTGACCCCCACGTGCTGGCCCTGGCCGCCGACTTCCCTGAGGTGCAGTTTTTCCACTGCGGCGGGCTGTATGAGGAGGGCGTGCACCCCGAGAATGTGGGCAGCTACTTTGGCTACATCGACGAAGCTCAGTACGTGGCGGGCGTTGTGGCCGCCCACGCCTCCAACAGCAAGCGGCTCGGGTTCATTGCCGCCAAGCCCATTCCCCAGGTGCTGCGCAACATCAACAGCTTTACCCTCGGTGCCCGCAGCATCGACCCCAGCGTCACCACCCAGGTGATCTTTACCGGCGACTGGGCTGACCCGGTGCGCGAAGCCGAGGCCGCCAACAGCATGGCCGACCAGGGCATCGACGTGCTCACCTGCCACGTCGATAGCCCCAAGGTGGTGATCGAAACCGCCGAACGCCGGGGCATTTTTTCCACGGGCTACCACGCTAACCAGGCCGAGCTGGCCCCCCAGGGCTACCTCACCGGGGCTGAGTGGGACTGGTCAAACGTTTACACCAACTACATCACCCTCATGCAGGAGGGCAAAACCCTAATGGATGGCGGCATTCCCCACCTGGTGCGGGGCGGCTTTCAGGATGGCTTTCTCAAACTGTCGCCCTTTGGCCCAGCGGTAAACGCCCAGGCCCAGCAGGCAGCAGAGGCCGCCCAGGCCCAGCTGATGTCGGGGGAACTGGTGATTTACAAAGGCGAAATCAAAGACAACCAGGGCAAGACCGTGGTGCCTGGCGATAAAGAACTGGGGCAGACCGCCGTGGAGCTAGAGCAGATGAACTGGCTGGCGGAAGGGGTGATGGGGAGTGTGGGGTGATAGAACGCATCCGCACGATTTAAAAAAATATTCGGCAAAAGAAGGAGCAGAATCATGGGCGATCGCTGGCGAAGTCTTCTCGAAAAAATCTGCATTCCCGTGGGGGCGCTGGTGGCGGCCCTGGTAATCTTTGGCCTGTTTTGCGCCCTGGCGGGGGCCAACCCCTTAGGGGTTTATTACTCGATCTATCGGGCCGCCTTTGGCAGCTGGAGTTCGTTTCAAAATACGCTGATTCAGGCGTCGCCGCTGATGTTGAGCGCTCTGTGTACGGCACTGCCCGCCCGGCTGGGGCTGGTGATTATTGGCAACGAGGGGGCGCTGGTGCTGGGGGGCTTGGCGGCGGTGGCC
>QBMN01000031.1 GCA_003241845.1 Shackletoniella antarctica
GTGAAGGGGTAGATGGGGGGGCAAGGGCGATCGCTCTGTTTTGACGCTGCTGCTGCTTTTGCCCTCTTTATCCTAGCGAGCCAGGGAAAATGGAGCTAATTCATCGCCCCTATCCCCTCACTCATTCACCCCTAACCCCATTAACCCATTTACCCCTAACTTATCTATTCCCTACTCTTCACCCTCATCCCGTCCGCCATCGCGCCCTTCAATCCGATCGCCGTTGTCGTCTTCGCTGTAGTTGTTGTCTTCGTCTTCGGGGGCCTGACTGCCGCCGCCAACGGCCACCAGGTCAATCTGCTGGCGGTAGTAGTCAACGCTCTTGACCTGCACGTCAACCTTGTCGCCCAGGCGATACTGCTGGCGGTTTTTGCGGCCCACGAGCTTTTGCTGGCGGGCGCGGTACTCGTACCAGTCGTCTTTGAGCGAGCTGACGTGGACGAGACCTTCCACCAGCAGCTCTTCGATTTCGACAAAGAAGCCGTAGGACTGCACGCCGGTGATCAGGCCGTGGAAGACCTCGCCGGTGTGCGATCGCATAAATTCCGCCTTCTTCAGCCCTTCCAGGTCTGACTCGGCCTCTTGAGCTAGGCGCTCGCGCTCGGTCAGGTGAATGGCGATGCGGGGCAGATCGTCCTCTAGCTCGTGCTGAATCTCGGGGGGCAGCACGTTCCAGTTGACCTGGCCGTGGCAGGAGCTGTGGCGCAGGTTGGCCGGGTCTTTGGAGCGGGTCGAGCGGCGATCACGACCCGACTCAAACACCGCGTGCAAAATCCGGTGCACCAGCAGATCGGCGTAGCGCCGCGAGGGCGAGGTGAAGTGGGTATAGCCGTCGGTCAGCGCCAGGCCAAAGTGCAGATCGGCGTTGATGCTGTAGAAGGCAGGCTGAATGGTCTCTAGCAGCAGGTAGGTGAGAATTTTCTCTGCCTCAGAGGCAGCAAATTTCTCCACAAACCGCTGGTAGTCCTTGGACTTAGGGGCGGCTTCATCATCCAGCGCCAGCTGAATCTCCATGTTTTCGGCCAGCTTGACTAGCTCTTGCACATCGTTGGCCTCGGGGGCGCGGTGCAGGCGATAGATGGCGGGCACCCCCAGCGCCTTGAGCTGCTGGGCAACCAGCTGGTTGCCCAGCAGCATGCACTCGGTGACGATCTGGCGAGAGGGCAGGCTAGGGGCCGTTACCATCACCCCCAGCAGGCCCTCGTCGTCGTACTGAAATTTGGGCGATCGATAGTGGGCCAGCGTTTCGCCCGCGTCGGCGGGAAAATCGTACTCCGGCAGGTTGAGTTCAAAGGAGCCCCGGTGCAGGCGCTGCCGCTTGATCGCCTGGCTGAGGTAGAGCAGATTGTCTAGCAGATCGTAGACCGGCTCTAGGGCCTTGATCGTCTTGGGTTTGATGCCCAGGCTCTTGATCAAATCAGAGTTGTCGCGCTCCAGCACCGCCTGGGCTTCTTGGTAAGAAATCTGGTGGTCTACTGCAACCACCGTAGGCTGCACCTCGTACTCCAGCACTGCGCCGGTGTCATCGAGCGTCACCAGCACCGAAATTGCCAGGCGATCTTTGCCCACCACCAGCGACCCCAGCGGCCCCGACAGGGGCGGCGGCAGCATCGGAATCACCTCGTCGCCCAGGTACACCGAGGTGCCACGCTTGGCCGCCTCTTGGTCAATGGGCGAATGGGCCGCCACGTAATGAGAAATATCGGAGATGTGAATGCCCAGCCGCCACTGGCCCGCGGCGGTGCGATCTAGGGTGAGGGCATCGTCGATCACCTGGGCGTTGGGGCCGTCGATGGCCACCGTCAGCGCCTCGCGCAGGTCGAGCCGATCTGTGAGGTCGGCCTTGAGCACGCGGGTGGGCAGGTCTTGGGCGGCGGTCAGCACCGCCTCAGAAAACTTGCGGGGCAGGTCGTGCTTGCAGTAGACAATATCGATGTCGGCGGCGGCTTCGGCGTCGCTGCCCAGCACCAGGGCCACCCGACCCTGGGGCGGGTTCTGACCCAGGGGGTAGCGCACAATTTCTACATGGGCCAGCTGATCGACCGCCTCGGCTAGGGGGGCACCGTTTTCGACCAGGGCTAGCTCAAACAGCAGCCGATCATCGAGGGGCACAGCGCGGTATTCTTCGGCCTCCTGCTTGACTCGGGCCAGCACCGAGGCATTAGCCCGCTCGAGAATGAGCTGCACTTCGCCTTCGGGGCTGCGGCGGCGGCTGCCCTCTTTGGTGACTTTGACCAGCACGCGATCGCCGTTCCAGGCCGTATTCAGCTGGCTTTCGCGCACGTAGATGTCGTCGGCCCCCTCTTCGTCTTGAATGGCAAAGCAAAACCCTTTGCTAGAGCAGCGCAGCTTGCCCTCCACCACGTCTTCGGCCAGGTCGCGACGGTACTTGCCCCGCTCTTTGATCAACACCCCCAAGCGCTCTAGGGCATCGACGGCAATCTGCAAATCGCGCTGGCTGTCATCGTCGCTGCAGTGCAGCTTTTTCTCTAGAGATTTGAGGTTGTGGGTTTTTTCTTTAGCGAAGCTTGCCAGTAGGGCCGCGATCGAGAGTTCCATGTAGCGAATGGTTCCTAAAACTATGCATGAATGGGGCGCCCTGGAGTTAGGCTGTTTGCCTGCGAGGGTCAGGGTCGGACAGCTGTAGTGCTCTGCCTGTGGCAACGAGGCAAAACCACAGCCGATTCTGAGGTTGATGGTGTAGCTAAACATCGACCCCGCACTGTGATTTCCCATGGAGATTTTCCAAGGAGAATCGCAGACACCAGGTGCCTGGATTTTCGCCTCCAGCTAATAGCCGGGAAAAACAGCCAGCGCCCAAGTCTAACTGCTACAGCCGCAGATGAACTTGGCTCAGGGCGACAACCGCAACCCCAGACAGACCCATAACCAGAACCGTCTCCACCACAGGAGGCGCTGCCACCTAACAGTTTCTCAGGAAACGGGACGCTGTCAAACCTTTTTGTCAATGATAGACAACGTTTTGTAAAGGGGACGGGTTAACCCGTCCCCTTTACAAAATTCTCAGGTGCGATCGCCGGTAACAATGTAGGCCACTCGCTTGCCAATGTTGGTGGCGTGGTCAGCAATCCGCTCCAGGTAGCGAATCGACAGCACCAGCAGCACCGTCGGCTCGACCGAGCCAACTAGGTTGGTCTGGTTGGCCAGCAGCGCGTAGATCTCTGCATAGTCGGTGTCGATCGCATCGTCTTTTTGCTTAATCTCTAGGCCGCTCTTGGCGTCTAGGTTAGACACCGCCAGCAGGCTCATGGCCACCATTGATCGGCAGCGGTCGAGCATGGTCTGCACCCGCCCCATCAGGGGGTGTATCGGGTAGGGAAACAGCTTGATCGCCACCTCGCCCAGGTCTTCGGCATAGTCGCCGATGCGCTCTAGGTCGCGCACCATCTGCATAAAGGCTCCAATTCGCCGCAGGTCTTTGACTCCCAGCGATTGCAGGGTAAACAAATGCATGCAGTCAAGCTCGATCTGGCGGTAGAACTGGTCAACCTGCTTGTCGTGGGCCTTGAGTTTTTGGGCCGCGTTGAGGTTGCGATCGCACAGCGCATCTCGGGCCAGCACGCAGGAATTTTCCACCAGTGCCCCCATGCGCAGCAGGTCGCGCTGCACCCGCAAAATCTGCCGTTCAACGTCGCCGCGCACCGGTTGAGTCGTATCCACATCGGTCATCACTGAGGCTCACCAAAATTAAGGGGGCAGCCGCTGGGGGTCTTTAGCCTAGCAGCCCAAGACAGTTAACTCCGCATCAGGAACCCGGCACCGCCCAGCCAGATTCCCGTTAAGCTCTGTAACAGTTGGGGCCAGTGCCCTCGCGAAGGCCCCCATCTTAGTTAACAATCGGTCTAGATAACGTAATCTGGCATTAGGCATTCTGAAATCAATCAGACGCTTTAACCAGACACTTTAGTTCAGCAATATTCACCCAGACTTCGAGGAGTATTTTGATGCCCCTTTCAGATACCCAGATTTTTATCGCCCTAGCCCTAGCTCTATTGCCAGGTATTTTGGCAGTTCGCCTATCCACTGAGCTTTATAAATAGGTTAAGCTGCGGCGCGTCTTAACGCCTCTCTCCTGAGGCCACCATAACAAAAGGGTTGAGGAACAGTTCCTCAACCCTTTTGTTATGGAAATTTGACTTTAGGTCTACAGGCTCATGGCCGGCTCGTTTTTCACGGGGCCTAAAGCCCCGGAGTAGACCAGCCCTCGCCGCGTGTCTAAGGTGAGAATGCTGCCGTCGCGAATGATCTCGGTGGCATTTTTTACCCCCACAATCACCGGCACCCCAAGCCGCAGCCCGATCACCGCCGCGTGGCTGGTAAGGCTGTCGTCTTCAGTGACGATGCCCCCCGCCCGCCGAATCACCTCCACAAAGTCAGCGCTGGTGTGGGGTACCACCAAAATTTCGCCATCGTTAAAGTCGTTGACCTCTAGGCTGTTGCTGGCCACCCGAGCGCGGCCGCTCACCGAGGCTTCGCCAACCCCCGTGCCCCGCCCCAGCACCGCCGTCACCACATCCACCTTAATCAAGTCAGTAGAGCCTGAGACCCCTTGCAGAGTGCCCGCCGTCAGCACCACCAGGTCGCCGTCGTTGAGCAGACCTTTTTCTTGGGCCACGCTCATCGCCGCCTGAAAGGTCTGGGTGCTAGAGGGTAGGTCGAGCACCAGCAGCGGCCTCACCCCCCACACCAGCTGGAGCTGGCGGGCCACATGGACGTGGGGGGTCACCGCCAAAATCGGTGCCTGGGGCCGATACTTCGACACGTTGCGAGCGGTGGCTCCAGATTTGGTCAGGGTCATAATGGCGGCGGCGTCGAGCTGCGTCGCAATCCGTCCCACCGCCTGGCTAATGGCGTTGGGAATCGAGCGCGCCCCCACTTCCTTGCGATCGCCCAGGGCTAACCCCTCCTGCTCAGTGCACTCGGCCACCCGGGCCATGGTCGCCACCGCCTCCACCGGAAACTTGCCCACAGCGGTCTCGTTAGAGAGCATCACCGCGTCGGTGCCGTCGAGAATGGCGTTGGCAATGTCAGACACCTCGGCCCGCGTGGGGCGAGGGTTAGACACCATGCTGTCGAGCATTTGGGTGGCCGTAATCACCGGAATGCCCAGGGAATTGGCGGTGGCAATCAGCCGCTTTTGCAGAATTGGCACCACCTCGGCGGGTAGCTCGACCCCCAGGTCGCCTCGGGCCACCATCACGCCGTCAGACAGCGAGAGAATCGCCTCCATCTGCTCGATCGCCTCGTGCTTCTCAATTTTGACGATCACCGGCACATGCTTCCCCGCCGCAGCGATGATTTCTTTGATCTCCAGCACGTCCTGGGGGTTGCGCACAAAGCTCAGGGCCACCCAGTCAACCCCCTGATTGAGGCCAAAGACTAAATCTTCGCGGTCTTTGTCGGTGAGCGCCTTGACCGAGAGATACACCCCCGGAAAGTTAACCCCCTTGTTGTTTGACAGGGTGCCGCCCACCACCACCCGGCAGTGCAACTCCTGGGTCTCGAGATCCACCGACTCCACCTGCATTTCGACCTTGCCGTCGTCGAGCAAAATCGTGGCTCCGGTGGGCACCTCCGGGGCCAGTTTGTCGTAGGTGACGCAGGCCCGCTCATGATTGCCCACAATAATCTCGCTGGTGAGCACAAAGGGGTCGCCCTTTTCGAGCACAATCGAACCCTGCTCAAACTTGCCCAGGCGAATTTTTGGCCCCTGCAAATCTTGCAAAATGCCTACCGGCTGGTTGAGCTCAAAGGAAATTTGGCGAATCAGCCGAATGCTGCGCTGGTGGTCGTCGTGACTGCCATGGGAAAAGTTTAGGCGCAGGGTGGTGGCTCCGGCCTCGATCAGCGATCGCAGCACGTCAGGGTCTTGGGTGGCAGGGCCAATGGTAGCCACGATCTTGGCGCGGCGCGTGGGGTTGCGCAGGGGCATAGACGACCTCTACTGGGAGTAAAACTTGGGAATGAAACACTACCGGCATAGAGCCTCGGGCGAGGCCGTAAACCGGCAGCAATAAAGCACAGGGATAGTAGCACGAATGCCAATGGGCTTTACGCTCCGCCCCAAAACCAGCAAAAATTTCAGCGTTTTCAAGGACGGCGTCCATCAGGATTGGCAGAACTGGGGTTTAGATCACCCATCGCTTTAGGGCGATACCTGAAGCGCCCAAGCACCCTAAATCCTGAGGCTGTGTCACAAAACTTTATTCTTGATACGTCGTAGCTTATACTACCGAAGACCCTGGTGTAGGAGCGAGGCATCATGTCGGTGGCAACTGAAGCCCTGACTATACGTAAAACGGTTCCCCCTGAGTTGCTTAAAACTGAGGGTGGCTTAAGTCCGAATTCTCTAATGTTCATAGCCTCCGTGGGCTTGATCGGTTTATCTACGGTGGGCTATTTTTGCTGGCACTGGGCGGGCTGGTGCGTGTTTTTGATGAATGTCCTCTCCCTCCATCTGGCGGGGACGGTGATTCACGACGCTAGCCACAACTCGGCCCACCGCAATCGGGTGGTCAACGCTCTGCTGGGCCACGGCAGCGCCCTAATTTTGGGGTTTTCATTTCCGGTGTTTACGCGCGTGCACCTACAGCACCACGCCCACGTCAACGATCCCGAAAACGACCCCGACCACTTTGTCTCGACCGGCGGCCCTCTATGGCTGATTGCCGCCCGTTTTTTCTATCACGAGATCTATTTCTTTAAGCGTCGCCTGTGGCGCAACCACGAGCTGCTGGAGTGGTTCTTAGGCCGTCTGGCGGTGGCTCTACTGGTGTTTGCAGCCTGGCAATTCGACTTTTTGGGCTACATCTTTAACTACTGGTTTTCGCCTGCGCTGGTGGTGGGCATTGCCCTGGGCCTATTTTTTGACTATCTGCCCCACCGCCCCTTTGAGGACCGCGATCGCTGGAAGAATGCGCGGGTCTACCCCAGCCCGATCCTCAACCTGCTGATCATGGGCCAGAACTATCACCTGGTGCACCACCTGTGGCCCTCGGTGCCCTGGTACAAGTATCAGCCCACCTACGAGGTGATGCGCCCCCTGCTCGACGAGAAGGGGTCACCTCAGTCCCTCGGGCTGTTGAAAATGAAAGACTTCTTTGGCTTCCTCTACGACCTCTTCCTCGGTATTCGGCTGAAGGGCCACTAGAAAACCTGGGTGAGTAGGTAAGCAATGCCTATTTACTCACCAATCAACCAGCTCACCCCATCATCACTAAGTCAGGTCTCAGGTCACGGGCATCGCGCAGGTAAACATGCCGAATCTTAGGGTGAACGGCGGGAAGCTGCACATGCATCAGCACCCGAATGCAGCAGGGTAGACTGCCTTCCACATGCATATGCTGCACGTCGAGCAGGGGGATATTGTCCCATCGGGGGCGCTGGCGGGCGATCGCCGCCGGAAACGCCGCATCTAGGTCACGGGTGACCGAAAAAGTAGCGCTAATAATGCAGCTGGGGTCGAGCTGATTGCCCCGCTCTAGGGCATCCACCAGTTCTGTCACCGCCTCACCAATGGCCGCCTCGGTATTTTCTGGTACCGTCACTGCTCCCCGAATTGCCCACATTCGCCAGTCCACGCCGCAACCTCCAAACGTTCTAATGCTCTGCTCCCGAAGTACTGCTGTAGGCAGGATTGCCGTCAGCATGGGGGCAAAGAGTAAACTGAATTTTACAGTTTTAATCCTACCAGGACAGATCGCTAACCTGGTTTTCAGCGGCCTTAGAGTATCCCAACTAAAAAACATCCTTTCTAAGAACTCTTAAGGACGAATGGCACTGACATAAGCTGAAATTAACCCTCGCAGATCGCCAGAAGCCTTGATCTGCCGTAGGGTGGGCACTGCCCACCAGCCTTAATTCAGTGACATTCCTCTTAAGGACAATTCTGACAACGAAAATACCCGAGGATTCTGCTGCCCCCTGAGGGCGTAGGCTCTGCGCCCCTACCAGTGGGTATTTTCTTTCTCAAAACCCCCATAAGGCCGCGAACTCAACCCGCTGGGTCGGTCACGGTCAGAGCCTAGAAAGTATTAGTGGGATACTCCTAGGGCCATCTAGGGACGATATAGCCAAAGCGGTAGTCCGCTGGTGGCCCGCTCAAACTCTAACCACTCTAGGGTGGCGTTGAGGGCGGGTACGGCTAGGCCAGGGTAGGCCAAGCCAGGCAGGGCGCTAGCCCGGCTGTTGCCAGCCGTCAGCCGTCGCAGCAGGGGTTTCTTTTCATCGAAGGTGACGCACTCGGCCTTGTCGGGGTCGAGGCCGACCAGTTCTGCGGCCCAGCGGCGGGCCTCATCTTCGCTGCCCAGGCGATCTACCAGGCCCAGTTGCACGGCCTGTTCGCCAGTAAAAATGCGGCCGTCGGCAAAGCTGCGCACGGTTTCTTCCCCGAGGTCGCGGGCCTCGGCTACGGTCTTGACAAACTGGCCGTAGCTGACGTCGATCAATTCTTGCAGAATGCCTTTCTCAGGGTCGGTCAGCTCCCGATCAAAGGCGAGAATATCTTTGTAGGGGCCAGATTTAATGACTTTGAACGAGACCCCCACCCGGTCGAGCAAACGCTCTAGATTGTTGCCCCGCAAAATCACGCCAATGCTGCCGGTGATGGTGCCGGGGTTGGCCATGATGTGGCTGGCCCCCATGCCGATGTAGACCCCGCCCGAGGCCGAGATATTGCCGAAGCTGGCGACAATTTTGAGCTTGTCTTTAAGCCGCTTCAGAGCCGTGTAAATTTCTTGGGAGTCGCCGACAGTGCCGCCGGGGCTGTCGATGCGCAGCAGCAGCGCCGGGAAGCGCTTATCCTCGATTTCTTTGAGGGCTTCGAGCATGCGCTTGCGGGTGGCGGCGGCAATTACACCGGTGACTTCAATGCGGGCGATAGCCTTACGAGAGCGGGGAGAAAACGGCCAGACCATAGGGTGCAAACATTCGTGAATGGTAGACAGCCAAGGCACCGCCGAGGCTGCGCTTAATTGTAGCCAATCTAACCACGCGCCGGGACAGTGGGCATTGGGACCGTGGGAATTAGAGTAGGGGCCGTTGTGGGATGGTGGCGAGCACGGCATCCGATCCTGAACTGCGTTAACATTCCCTAAAGAAAATCTGCGGTCACAGCCGCTGCGATCGCCCTCTGGGCCAGCGCTTAACCATCGCCCCCTTCCCCACTCTATGGATTCTTCTACCGCTCCCCAAACCGCCACTCGCAACCCGCTGGTGCTGATTGCCCCCTTCTTTTTGTGGGGCACCGCCATGGTGGCTATGAAGGGGGCCATGCCCCACACCGGCCCGTTTTTTATGGCGGGTGTGCGCTTGGTGCCGGCCGGAGTCGTGGTGCTGCTGGCAACCCTGCTGCTGGGACGACCCCAGGCCATCAGCCGCCGGGGCTGGCTCTGGGTGGCGCTGTTTGCCCTGGTAGATGGCACCCTGTTTCAGGGCTTTTTGGCGGCGGGCTTGCAGCGTACCGGGGCGGGCCTAGGCTCTGTCATGATCGACTCTCAGCCCCTGGCGGTGGCGGTAATGGCGCGGGGCCTGTTTGGCGAATACATTGGTGCCCTGGGGTGGATTGGTCTGCTGTGGGGCATTGCGGGCATTGGCCTACTGGGCCTGCCCGATGAGTGGATTTTGTCGCTGCTCCACGGCGACACCGCCTGGCTCACCGGGGGCACCGCCCTCAATACCCTACTCCAGGGGGGCGAGTGGCTAATGCTGCTGGCGGCCCTGTCGATGGCCACAGGCACCATTTTGATTCGCTATGTGTGCCGCCATGCTGACCCAGTGGTAGCTACAGGCTGGCACATGGTGCTGGGGGGCATTCCTCTGTTTGTGTTGTCTGCCCTGGGGGAAGTGCAGCCCTGGCAGGGGCTGACGGGTCTAGACTGGGGGGCGATCGCCTATTCGACCCTCTTTGGCAGTGCCCTGGCCTACGGTATCTTCTTTTGGCTGGCGGCTCAGGGCAACCTCACTAGCCTCAGCGCCCTGACCTTCTTGACCCCGGTGTTTGCTCTACTGTTTGGCAATCTGTTTCTGGGGGAAACCCTCAGTTCACTCCAGTGGGTGGGGGTGAGCTTTACCCTGGTGAGCATTTACCTGATCAACCAGCGCGATGCCATTACCCAAAAGCTGCGCCAGTGGGTTGTGGCCTCTGGGGCGGCGACATCTCCGGCGGAGTCAGATTAGTGGGTGGGTGAGGGGGCGATGACTGCCGCTTACCCACACCTGCTCACCTGCTCACTACCTACGCTGTAGATCGCGGGGTAAGCTACCGTAGGGGCATCTGACTGGGGAGCCGCTGCTGCTAGCCATGGGCAAACATGAGAGCTAGAACGACATTGCCAACAAGGAGGGAGTCAATCGCCAACCGGGTGATGGGCTATGCCGCTCTGGCTCTGGCGGCTGGTTTGTTAGACCTTGGCTCCGGTCTATTTTCGAGAGCGGTTGCCGCCTCACCGCTGACAATTCACCTCTTAGCAGCTCCAGTCCTAGATCAACCCGCCCAGGTTGCTGCCCCTGCCAACCCGGTGCTGCTTCAGCCCAGGGCCGAAGGCAATGAAGTGACCATTTCCCAGGCCGCCCCCAGCCCCGCCGAACCGACCGAGGCCTCTAGCGAAGCACTCGCCGAGGAGGATGCCCCTGAGAACGATATCCCTGAGAGCGATATCCCTGAGAACGATACCGCTGCACCCGACGGCGATCTCCCTCCGAGCGGAGAGCGCCGCCTCGGCTGGTGGCTGGTGGGCAGTCTAGCCCTAGCTACCAGCCTGGGCGGCTGGCTGCTTTTAGGCAGAGGAAAGCAGCGCTCCCGCGCCGATGGGTTAGCCTCCGCGCCTGCGGCGGACGTGCCGCCATCGCCCAGCCAAACAGAGGGCGCAGCGGCGGCCCTCGCCGACACCAATGCCCTTGTGGCAACCGAACCGCCCCTAGAATCCACTATCCGCCTCAGCTCTGTGGATCTTGTGGATTCTCTAGTCAACCAGCTAGCCAGCACCGATGCTGCCTCCCGTCGCCACGCCATTTGGGAACTGGGGCAGCGGGGCAATTCCGACGCGATTCAGCCCCTGGTAAACGGCCTGCTCCAGGGCGACTCCCAGGAAAAGAGCCTGATTCTTGCCGCCCTGGCTGAAATCAGCAGCCGCAGCCTCAAACCCATGCACCGCGCCCTGGCCCTGGGGCTGCAAGACCCCAGCCCCGAGGTGCGCAAAAACGCCATTCGTGACCTCAGCCGGGTTTACGATACGGTGGTGCAACTCAGCCACATGCTCGCCCACGCCAGCCAAGACCCTGACCCCGGCGTGCAAGAAACCGCCCAGTGGGCGCTCAGCCAGCTCAACCGCATTCCTGCGGCTCCCTACCCCAGCAAACCCGCTGCTCTAGAAACTTCCTACGATGGTGAGGGCCATCGACTCCCCCCCAGCTAGCGTCAATATAATTCCCATGCCCTCTCCCCTCCGCCTGCTCTTCGTCTCAACCCCCGTAGGGCCACTGGGGTCGGGCCTCGGCGGCGGCGTCGAGCTAACCCTGACCAACCTATGTCAGGGGCTAAGGGAGCGGGGGCACCACATCACTGTGCTGGCTCCCGAGGGGTCTAAGCTGGGGAATATTTCCATTGTGGAAATCGGCGGGCAGCTTCAGCCCACGGCCCACACCCAAGGGCGCAGTACGCCAGTGATTATCCCCGGCGGCAGCGTACTGGGCGGCATGTGGCGCTATGCCCGGCAGCAGCAAGATCAGTTTGACCTGATAGTTAACCTGGCCTACGACTGGCTGCCCTTTTACCTGACCGAGTTTTTTAGCACTCCCGTGGCCCACTTTGTCACCATGGGTTCTCTCAGCGAGGCCATGGATCAGGCGATTCAGCAGGTGGCTAAGCAGTTTCCTCGCCGCTTGGGAGCCTACACCCGCAGCCAGGCTGAAACCTTTGGGGCCGAGACCTTCGGGGCCGAGACCTTTGGGATGGCCGATGCCTTTGCAATTCTCAGCAGCGCCATTGACCTAGATTTATACGATTTTTGCCCCACCCCCGGCAGTGCCCTGGCCTGGCTGGGCCGCATCTCCCCTGAAAAGGGCCTGGAGGATGCCCTAGAGGCCGCCGAAATCGCCCAGGCTCCGCTCAAAATTCTCGGCAAGCTGGAGGATGGAGAATACTGGCGAACGATTTGCGATCGCTTTCCCCACGCCACCGACTGCTACCTGGGCTTTTTGCCCACCCGCGAGCTACAACAAGTGCTGCGCCAGTGCCGCGCCCTATTGATGACGCCGCGCTGGGTCGAAGCCTTTGGCAATGTGGCGATCGAGGCCCTGGCCTGCGGCGTGCCGGTGATTGCCTACCAGCGGGGCGGCCCCGCCGAAATTGTGCGCCATGGCACAACCGGCTGGCTGGTGCCGCCGGACAATGTGCCGGGACTGGTGGATGCGATCGCATCTATCGACCACCTCGACCGCCACGCCTGCCGCCATCAGGCGGAAACCGAGTACTCCCTCGATGCCCTAGCGCTGCGGTTTGAGCAATGGTTTGAAGCAATCATCCAAACCGTGTAAATCGGGCACCCCTGTTTAGGCCTCGCCCACAGGTGGTGACTGGAAAACGGCTTGGCCAGCATCACCAAACAAAGCTAGGACTGTCTTGTTTGGGAGGTACTGGGGGCTGTCATCAATAAGCTAAATTCCAAAATCGCCTTACTGCGCCTGGGGCATAGGAGCCTGGCGCAGGTACTCAAGCCGCTGAAAATCATTCAGCAAGGCCTGGCGCAGGGATTTATTTTGAGGATCAACCCGACGGGCTTTTTTCAGGCAGACCTCGGCTTTTGGGAGATTGCCGTTGTTCAGCAGGTCGTGGCCCCAACGGTAATAGGTGATGGCATGCCATTGTCGAATTTCGGGGTCTTCAGGAAAGCGTTGCACCAGCCCCTCCACCAGGGCCACCGCGCGGGGAAAGCGCTGCCCACCAAAAAACTCTCGCAGCTGCTTATAGCTATCGATTTTGAGCCGCTGATCGGCCTCAGAGCCGCCAGGAGTAGGGCTAATGGTAAATTCGACTGCGGCAGCCGGAGCTGGCTCAGATTGAGCCACCGGTCGCGAAGCGGGTTTTGCAGCGGGTGGGGCCGCTTTAACGGGGTGCTCAGAGGCCACAGGCCTAACCGGAGCAGCCCGACGGGTGGCAGCCACAGATGCGGCGGGTAGGGCATCCACCAAAGACTGGTAGGCCTGGGTAACCTGAATAAACTTTTCCTTCGCCAGCTGATCGCCGGGGTTCACGTCGGGATGATACAGCCGGGCCAAATTGCGATAGGCCAGCTTGACATCGTCAAAGCCGGCCCCAGTTCTTAGCCCTAGTATGCGGTAGTAGTGCGCCAGCGCCATTGTTGCCAACTCTATAGCAGAAGGTAGGTGTGCTGCCCCTATTTTGCCAACAGTTGGTAAAAATGGCGCGTCTATACCGAGTCCAGTTCAAAGATCTGGAATTTTCCCAGACAAACCTCCACCTCTGGACTTGAATTTGGCTGGCTTAGATGGCAGCCGATGCGGGTGTGACCAACTCTTGGGTGCGTTCTTCAATCACCCGGTCGATCAGACCGTAGGCAACTGCTTCTTCGGCAGACATAAAGTAGTCGCGGTCGGTGTCTTTTTGAATTTGCTCAATGGGGCGACCGGTGTGGCGAGCCATCATTTCGTTGAGCTCTTGGCGCACCCGCAAAATCTCTTTGGCCTCAATGGCAATGTCGCTGGCCTGGAGGCGTTGCCGCCCGGTGCCACCCATGGGCTGGTGAATCATGATGCGCGAGTGGGGCAGAGCCACCCGCTTGCCGTGGCTGCCCGCCGCCAGCAAAAACGCCCCCATGGAGGCCGCCAAACCCAGGCAAATGGTGACCACGTCAGACTTGATGTACTGCATGGTGTCATAGATCGCCATGCCCGCCGTCACCGACCCGCCGGGGGAGTTGATGTACAGATAGATGGGCTTGCTGTTGTCGTCAGAGTCGAGGTACAGCAGGGCCGCCACAATGGAGTTAGCGAGGGTATCAGTGACCTCTTGACCCAAAAAGATAATTCGCTCCTGGTTCAGGCGGGTGTAAATGTCAACCCACTGGGAGTACTGGCTACCGGGCAAACGATAGGGAACCTTGGGAGTGCCGATGGGCATAGTGCTCTTTCAACCTAAAAACAAAACAACGGACGTGGAATGGTTCAAAGATGGCTTTGAGGGGCGATCGCCCTTAAAGCTTAGGCTACGGGGCTAAACCCCTATTGGTGCGGGCATGGGCAGCTCTTTGCGGCTGGTCAATACCCGGTCAATGAGGCCATATTCCTTGGCCTCTTCAGGCTTCATATAGAACATGCGGTCAGAATCGCGCATCAGCTGCTCGGCGGTCTTGCCGGTGCTCTTGGCCAAGATATCCATCATTGAGCGCTTGTTGTCAAGCACTTCTTTTGCCCGAATCTCGATGTCGCTGGCCTGGCCCTGGGCACCGCTGCGGGGCTGGTTGAGCACAATGCGGGCGTGGGGCAAACTGGCCCGAAAACCCTTGGTACCCGCCGCCAAAATCACGGCGGCAGACCCCATCGCCTGGCCCAGGCAAATGGTGTGTACCGGCGGCTTGATATAGTTCATGGTGTCGCAGATGGCAAAGGCTTCGGTGTCGAAGCCAATCATGCTGCCGTCGTACCAGGAGGTGCCGGTGGAGTTGATGTAGAAGAAAATAGGCTTATCGGGGTCGTCGAACTGCAAGAAGAGCAGCTGAGCAATAATCAGCTCGGTGACATCAATGCCTACCTGCTGCTTAACGTCATCCCCCGAGAACAGGGGTAGGCCCAAATACACGATCCGCTCTTTGAGCAGCAAAGAGGGCAGATCTGGGGGCGGCGTGCGGTACGTCGCGTCGCCATAGGGTGCCTGCACGGCTTTAATCTCTAAACTCATAGACCGAAGACGCCCAAATACGGGTTTTTAACAGTGTAACGCGGGATAGAGCTGGGTTCTACGCCGCCCCCAAGACGGATATCCCCACCTGAATCTCCCCCGGTTGAGATAGCGCCGGTGACCGGCTCACCGCCTGGCTTACCCCAGCGCAGGCTAGCCTGCATTATTCATAACCCTAAGAAAATGCCCGTTATTCCCGTAGAAATGGGAATCTACGCGAAGCAGTCTACTCTCGACTGGATTCCCTCCCCATGCCTTCGCGGGGGCAGGCACTGCGCGAGAATGACGGCCTTCGACTTCTGTTCTCGTAAATAATTCGAGCTAGGGAGCAGCGGGGTTTAGGGTAGGGGCTGGCCCATGGTAGCCCTGCCCTGAGGATTTGTTTACACTCTAGATCTGTTTACACGTTAGAAAAATTTCTTTTCTGCACCCCATGCTGCTTCAGCCCGATCAACGCACCAAGCTAGACGACTCTAGCGACACCTTTTTCTACGACGCGCCTCGCTTTGTCACCCACGTCGATGACGGCTTCATTCGGCAGCTGACAGATCTATACAAAGAGCGCCTTAGCCCCAACAGCCGTATCTTTGACCTGATGAGCAGCTGGGTGTCGCACCTGCCAAAGGATTTGGCTTTCGAGCACGTCGAAGGCCACGGCATGAACGCTGAAGAACTGGCCAAAAACCGCCGCCTCAACCACTATTTTGTGCAAAACCTGAATGAGAACCCCAAGCTGCCCCTGGCGGATCAATCCTTTGATGCCGTGCTGAATACGGTGTCGGTGCAGTACCTCCAGCAGCCTGAGGTGGTGTTTGGCGAGATCTATCGCGTTCTCAAGCCAGGCGGCATTGCTATTGTCAGTTTCTCAAACCGAATGTTTTACCAAAAGGCGATCGCCGCCTGGCGCGACGGCAGCGAAACCCGCCGGGTCAACCTGGTGAAGAGCTATTTTGGCGCGGTGCCGGGCTTTAGTAGCCCTGACGTGATTACCCACACCCCCAGCGCTCCCTCTATTCTGCAAATGCTGGGCATGCCCGGCTGCGACCCCTTCTACGCCGTCATCGCTGAGCGTCTGGAACCCCTGGTGACGCCATGACCGCAGTTTTTATCGCACTGGCTGTCCGCCAAAGCCCTAGTGAGTGCTAATCAGGTACCAAAAAGGAGGGCAGTGCGGTCAGCGATCGCTCCCAGGTTTCGGCTCAAGTCGTTGCGAATATGCCGTTCGATCAGGGCCACGGGCATGGCTCGCGGCGGGCGAATCACCAAGTCGTAGCCCAGACGCACTATAGAATCCTGGGCTTCAGCCACAGGCTCCAGCGTCCACTTGCCCTCAAACTGGCGAAAGTCACCCTCCACCATCGAGAAGCGCAGTTCCCGAGGGAAAGCTTCGACCATATCGAGCACCACTCGGGCGCAAAATTTAATGTTGAGAAAGCACTGGGAACCCATCTGCTCTAGCCGAATGCCCCCCTCAGGGTGGCTGAGCCGCTTGCTACAGGAAAGGTTAGGAATAAAGCTGGCCAAATTGTCGTAGTCGGTAATCACCTGCCAAACCTGCTCAGCGGTAGCGGGTATCTCGGTAAAGGCCAAAATGCGCCGCTGCTGCCCCTCTAGCTTTTCGGTGTGAACAGTCACATCGGCAGCCCTAAAGACTTGACTCTTTGCCCTAGCTCCGGCAAAAGTCTCAGCGGCGAGGGACGCTGTCTTGAGGTTGGTGGTGTCGGAGATGTTTGCAGTCATTGGTTAAAACCAGCTGTTAGCGGTGCAGTTTAGCCAGGCTGCCGCGCCTGTGCTCAGAATACCAGCAAATTTTGATGGCAGGGTGTTGCCCCGATGAATTCTTGTCCTAGGAATTTTGCTCCGATGAACTGTAGATAGATGGGTCATGGCGTTCAAACTGTAGGGTGAAGCAAGTTTGCCAGAGCTGGCCGTCGCTGGGTTGACTTGATACCTTAATGGTGCCCTCCAGACGCTCCATTAGCCCACGCACCAGGGCCAGCCCGGTGCCCGTACCCGCAATACCTTCCTTAGTGGCCTTAGATCCCCGGCGAAACTGGTCAAAAATGTGGGGTAAATCGTCGGCTTCAATGGCCATGCCTAGGTTGCTAATCTGTAGCGTCACTCGCCCGTTTGGGGTCTGGTTGTCGGCCAAGGCAAGGGTAATCACCGTCTCGGGAGCCGAGTATTTGCGGGCATTCTCCAGCAGCTCTTGCACCACCTTAGTCAGGCTCTCTGGATCGGTAGCCAAGATTACTGGGGCAGCAGGCACTTGGCAATTGAGAGTGAGTTGCGCCTGTTGCCAGGTTTCCTTTGACTGCCCGGCCAGGTCGGTGAGCAGCTGCCCTAGATCAATAGACTGACCAACAGACTGGCGGGCAACGGCATCGGGCTTAGCCCCCAGGGTTTGCAGCATCAGCAGGTCGTTAACCAGGCCAATTTCGCGGCTGCACTGCTGCTCCAAGATATCTAAATACATGGCTGAGCGCTCTGGGGTGAGGTCGGGGCGGCGCAGCATGCGAATGGCCAGCATCATGCTGGTGAGGGGGGTGCGCAACTCGTGGTTGAGGGTGCTGAGAAAGTCTTCTTTGAGGTGCTGCAGGTAGCGCAGCTGCTCGGTGTGGCGCTGGGCCTGCCCCTGTAGGTATTGCTGGTGGAAGGCGATCGCCCCCAGGCTGGCCAGGTTAGCCCGCACGGTTTGCTCTAGCCCCAGGCCAGCCGCACCTAGCAGCAACATAGCTCCCTGCAAGCCCGACCCATCTACGGCGATCGCCGTGGCGGCAGAAATAGATCGCAGCCAGATCGGGGGGCAGTTGTCTGCTTGCAGCAGCTCCGCCAGGCCCTTGCGCCAGTGACGCAAGCCCTGACCCGACGCTTGGTCGAGGGTCTGCCCAATTAGGCCTAGGGCCACTCGCCGCTGCCAATCTAGCCGAGAGTCGGCCTCTGTCGCCCCCAGCCGATGGCAGGTGGGAGGCGTGCCCCGGTGCCAGCAGATATAGATGAGGTCGTTGGTGGCGGGGTAGTGGCACAGCAGTAGGCAGGCTCTGGCACCAAAATGTGTGCCCAGTACCTCGGCTAAATCGGGCAGAGGGCTAGGGCTATTGAGGGTAGCGGCAAGGGCGTGAACCAGCGGCCAAGTTTCTCGATCTTCGGCACCCTCGCGGCCCTCGGCTAAGGGGGTGGGCCGCGAGGCCCCGGCGGATAGCATCCCCTCTAGCGGGCGGGCTTGGAACAAAACCGGCGAGTTTTCAGATGCCATGGGCAGCCATCGAGCGACATGTGCCTAATTTCCTCAGCCGAGGGCAAGATGTCAGCATTGCTGGTCTTACCCTCGACCTCCTTTAGCCTATCGACTCGATACCGGGGCAGTATCCGTGAATCCGCCAATCTTTCTACGGCCCTGCCGCCGAGGAATCCGCAATCTCCGCGTAATTGCAGCCGCTGTTTTATAGTCTCTATTACCTCTGCTCAATATTGCCCCTACCCTAATTTTCAGCAGGACATTAGTATTAATGAAGCCTGGGCCAAGATAGCGTGGCCCTGGCGAGGCGAACAGCGGTTTTTCAGCGGGGTTTCTATGGCACGGTCATCAAAGCCTTCGGTATCGCCGGTCATCGGCACCGTCAAGGGGCCGGGGGAAGACGGTAACCAGTACTTATTCATTACTGCTGACAATCGCCAGGTCAAAATTGGCGAGTTTGTCTATTACTCGGTCGATCTGGCCGATACGCCAGGCGCTCAAATCTTGGGCAAAATCTCTGACCGCCGCCTGATTGACCACCTGCCCGATCGCCTCTTTGCTGACCCCGATATTGACCCCGAGGCGATCGCGGCCCTGGTCGGCTTTGCCCACCCCCACCCCGAAATCTACGAAGTCACCGTCGATGTGGTGGGCCACTTTCACCCCGCCCTCGGGTTTATGAACCCTCGCATTGCCCCAGACCCCGGCGCTAAGGTGCGCCTGGCCGACGACGAGAGCCTGCGCCAGATTATCAACAAAAAACAGCGGGAAGAAATTGGCTCGGCCCACATTGGTTCCCTGCTGCTGCGCCCCGGTGGTCGGGTGCCCGTGACGCTGGATGTGAAAGAACTGGTCAGCACCCACATGGCGATTTTGGCGGGCACCGGCTCCGGCAAGTCTTACACTGCCGGGGTGCTGATCGAAGAATTGCTCAGCCCCTATAACCGCGCCGCCGTGCTGATCTTTGACCCCCACGGCGAGTACGGCACCCTGGCCGACATGCGGGGCCACCCCAGCTTCGCCAGCGATGACGGCTACAGCCCTGAGGTTAAGCTGCTCACCCCCGACGACATTCGCATTCGCATGTCGTCCCTCGACTACTACGACATTCTGACCCTGCTGCCGGATATGAGCGATCGCCAGCAGGCCATTCTCAACAAGGCCTTTAGCCTGCTGGGCAAGCACAAGTTTGGCGAACACCGCTGGGACGTGCAGGATTTAATCTCGGCCTGCTACGAGTCAGACCGCAGCACCGATGACGAGGGCAACGAGAAAACCGGATCCTCGGCCCCGGCCCTGGAGTGGAAGCTGGGCAAACTGGAGCGATCAGACTACTTTCACCGCGTGGAGCACCTGGCCCCAAAAGACCTCTTTGCCCCCGGCCAGGTAACGGTGCTGCAAATGAACGAGATCAGCCAGGAAGAGCAGCAGGTAATCTGCGCCGCCGTGCTGCGCCAGAGCTACCAGGCCCGCATCAACACCGCCAAGGACAAAATCTCTGCCGACGACGAAAACTACCTGCCCTACCCGGTGTTTATTTTGATCGAGGAGGCCCACCGCTTTGCCCCGGCCAACGAACCGGCCCGCTGCAAGCAGGTGCTGCGCACCATTCTCAGCGAGGGCCGCAAGTTTGGCATGGGAGTAGGGCTGATCACCCAGCGCCCCGGCAAGCTCGACTCCGACGTGCTCTCGCAGTGCATGAGCCAGTTTCTCATGCGCATCGTCAACCCGGTGGATCAAGATAGTCTGAAATACGGCGTGGAGGCCGCCGGGCGCGATCTGCTCAAAGAACTGCCCTCGCTGACCAAGGGCCAGGTGATTGTGTCGGGGGCCTGCGTCAACACCCCGGTGCTCTGCCAGGTGCGCCAGCGCCTCACTAAGCACGGCGGCGAAACCATGAATGCTCCCGAAGCCTGGATGAGTCATTTTCAGAGCCACCGCCAGCAGGCCCGCCAGCTCGAGAAAGCCGCCCCGGCCAGCCCCGGCAAAAAAGCCGAAACCTTCGGCGGGGTGAGTATTGAGTAAAGCTGATGCCGCCCCGACTAATCTCGCCCGCTGAGGGCGCGGGCGGTCTCGCGACCCTCTTGCTTGCGCTTGAGACTTTCGCGCTTGTCGTGGAGTTTTTTACCCTTTCCTAGGGCGATCGTGGCCTTAACCCAGCCCCGCTGGAGATAGAGCTTAAGCGGTACTAGGGTCAGCCCTTTTTGCTCAACCTTGCCGATCAGCTTGCGAATTTCGTCGCGGTGCAGCAGCAGCTTGCGGGCGCGCTTGGCCTCGTGGTTGTAGGCCTTGTTGGTCATGGTGTAGGGAGAAATGTGCACGTTGTGCAGCCACAGCTCACCGTCTTTGATCAGGGCGTAGCCGTCGCGCAGGTTAACCCTGCCCTGGCGAATAGACTTGACCTCTGAACCCATCAGCTCTAAACCAGCTTCGTAGGTCTCTAAAATTTCGTACTCGTGGCGAGCCTGGCGGTTGTCGCTGACAATTTTGTACCCATCACTTGAATCGGCCACGGCGCATTCTCCTATTCGACCACCAATCGCCATTCGTGCAGCTCGTACTCGACGCAGTTGTTTTGAACCAGCGGGTCAGCGGCGACGATGGCGCGGGCCTCATCGATTGAATTGGCTTTGAATAACAGCATACCACCCCCATATTCGGCCCAGTAGCCGGTCTTGGCTGCGTGGCCCTTGGCTATGAGGTCTTTGACGTAGGCCACATGGTCGGCCACAAACAGGTCAAAGGTGGCTTTGTTGACAACGCCTTTTTCGAGCTTGACGAACCAGGGCATGGGAATGCGATCGCAGAAAAACTATCTGAACACGAGCCTAGGGCACATCGACCCGAAGGTCTTCTTCGCTGCCCAGGTGATTGGTCTTCACCCAGCGCAGCCGCTTGGGCCGCACGGCCAGGCGCATCGCCATGGTAGCAATCACCAGCAGCCAGTGCACCATGTACACATTGCCCCACAGGGTCTGTAGCCCGCAGACCCACACCGACTGCTGTCGATTGCGCCGCAGCCCGCAAAACATACCCACCATAGAGAGCGTCAACACCAGGCTTGACACCGGCAAAAATATCGGCAGTCGGTGGCGCAGCACCGCCATTGTAAAGTCTGGCAGTGCCACCGTGGGCAAGCCGTACTGAATCAGCCAAAATGCAGCCATATCTAAGGTCTTAGCTGGCACCATATGGTTTTGGACAATCAGCCGCCAGTAGTCGAGATAGCGCTGATAGCCCCCCTCAGCCCAGCGGTTGCGCTGATGCCACAGGGCTAGGGGCTGCTCAACGCCCTCTTCGCCCACGGCGGGGTGGAGCAAAAAGTGAATCTCCCAGCCGCTAAAGTGCAGGCGCAGGGTCAGATCTAGATCGTCGGTAATGGTTTCTTCATTCCAGCCGCCGCAGTGGGTCAGGGCGGTGCGGCGCACAAACTGGCCATTGCCCCGCAGTTCGCCAATGCCGCCTAGCCTAATGCGCTGCTGCTGAAAATAACTGTCGAGGGCCATTTCAGCCTGCTGTCCACGGGTCCAGAGGTTTTTGGCTCGGTTGACGATGGCTTTTTGCATCTGCACCGCCCCCACAGCCTTCTGGTCAAACAGGGGCACAATGTGGCGTAGCGCATCTCTAGGCACTCGGGCATCGGCATCAAAGACCCCGATAATATCGCCCTGGGTATCGGGCCAAACCTGGTTGAGCGCCCCTGACTTGCCGCCGCCAGCCCCGGCAGGGCGAGGCAACACCCGCAGCTGTGGATACCGGGCAGCTAAATTTTGCAGGCGCTGGGCCGTGCCGTCGGTGCTGTTGTCGTCGACAATCCAGACATCGTAGCGGCTGGCGGGGTAGTCGAGCTGGCACAGAGCCGCCACCAGGGGTTCAATCACCGTTTCTTCATTTTTGGCGGCCACTAGCAGCGATACGTAGGGCCACGCCAGAGCATCTTGAGCGCCTGCTTGCGCAACTTTTTTCGCTACTACTTCCTTGGGCGCGTCTGCTGGTTTGGCGGTGGAGGGCAGCGGCACTACCGCCGCTGATGGCTTCGCCAGCAGAATTCTCAGACCGTGGGTCGTGAGCATAGCCGTTAGCCCCAGCACCACCCAGCTACCCCAGGACAACAGGTGCAGAATAACCGTCACGCCCCACAGCAAGCTTAGGGTCAGGGCAGCCTTAGAGCGCCGACCGGTATAGCCCGGAAAATCTTCAATCTCTAACTCTTCTAGCGGAGTAGAAAAGCGCTTGGTAGAGAAGCGTTCAGGAAAATCAGCCATGAACTAAGGTAGGGAGCACAACAAACAGAGCAGTGGCCAGGCGGTCATCATCGGAGAAAATACACCTTACCCCAAGCGTGCCCTGGCCTAGGTCTATCATCCTTGATTTTGCGGGAAATATTTTAGTGATACCCCTAGCCCTATCCTGGGGAATGATAGCTGTGTGTAAAGTATCACCGGCCAATCTGGCAGGGTGAGGATCTAGTATCCTAGGCAGCTAAATCCGATGACCGCCAGAATAATCGTTTGTTGAAACTCGACCTAAGGCCAGACCCATGAGTTTGACGTTTGAGGCAATTCAGCCCGCAGCTAAGCAAGATATCAGCGTTTACATGCCCTACTACCAGGGCAATAAGCGCAATGCGCTGCCCTACGCTATTTCTCTCTACAAGCAGGGTAATTTGGAGGGTGAGCGAGAGATTGAAGGGAGTGAGAGCATTGCCTTTGTAGCCACCTGGAACGTGTCGGTGCTGCCCGCCGATCTGACCCGCTGCCGCATGCAGTTTGATGCCGACAACGATCTCAGCTACGAGATCACCATGGCAACCTTTGAATTTGTTGACTTTTTATTTGATGTGATTGTAGCCCTGCGGCAAAAGCGCCCCGCCGACTTCTCCCAGGGCTTTTACCGCAAGCTGCTGCGCCTAGACGATTAGGGCCTAGACATACACCAAATCCAGCTCGGGAGCTGTGGTTTTCCCACAGATAGAACTCCACTCCTGGACTGGGATGGGGTTTAACTGGGGTTAACCGGGGCCGGGGTTTTGCAGATGCCTGATGCCGACAGACTCTGAGGTGGCAGAATGGGTGTGGTACTGTGCCTACTGATGTAACCTATCACTGGTTTGCGTTGCAGACCCAGAGTTGGGCGTCAGAGATCAGTGCGTTAGCCCACGGAGGACTTGCAGCGTGCCCAGTTCAGCGAAACGTTTGATAATTGGTTCGACCGAGTCGTACAGCGGCAAATCGGCGGTATTGCTGGGTATTGGGCTACAGCTTCAGGGGTTGGGCATGGATCTTGGGTTTGGCAAGCCCATCGGCAACTCGATCAATGGTGAGGGTAAAGACCCGGACCTAGACTTTATTGTTGAAACGCTGCATCTGCCAGCGTCACGGTACTATGCTCCTTCTATTTCGCTGACTGAGGCTACGGTGGCTGACCAGCTCACCCTCAGCGGTGGATCACCCAGCAGCTATAGTTTGCAGCGATATACCGAGCACCAGGGAGAGGCGCTGGTACTGCTCGAAGGCCCTGGGAACTTAACCGAAGGTACTCTGCTAAACCTCTCGGTGGCCCACATTGCCGCCGAGATCAATGCGGCAGTGCTGCTGGTGACCCGCTACGACTCTTTGCTGCTGGTGGATCGGCTGCTGGCGGCTAAGGCGCAGCTGGGTTCACGTCTGATTGGGGTAATCATTAATGATGTGCCTGCTGAGGCGGTGGAGACTTGCTCAGATCTAGCCCGGCCCTTTTTAGAGCACCAGGGCATTCCGGTGCTGGCGCTGCTGCCGCGATCGCCGATTATGCGCAGCATTACCGTGCGCGAAATTGTGGCTCGGCTCAACGCTGAGGTGCTGTGCTGCGAAAACCGGCTTGATTTGATGGTCGAAACCCTGACCATTGGGGCTATGAATGTGAACTCAGCGCTGCGGTATTTTCGCAAGGCTACCAACATGGCGGTGGTGACGGGGGGCGATCGCACCGACATTCAGTTTGCGGCCCTTGAGACCTCTACCCAATGTCTGGTGCTCACTGGCCAAATTCCCCCTTCTCCCGAGATTTTAGAGCGGGCCTCAGATATGGAGGTGCCCATTGTCTCAGTCGACTCTGACACCCTATCTACCGTTGAGCGCATTGATGAGCTGTTTGGCCAAGTGCGCGTACACGAACCCATCAAAGTGCAGTGTATTCAAGAACTAATTGCCGCCCACTTTGATATGGATCGACTGCTGCAGCTGCTCGATCTGGGGTTACCTGTGTCCGCTGGCTAAAGAATTGGCCTATGGCCTTATCCTCGGCTTCTGATACAATAAAGCCCGTTATTCTCGCATTCGGTGCAGCCTTTGAGTCAGTCCATGGAAGCGTCGCTCGAATCCGCTAAAGTCGACACGTTTTTGCAGGAACTCGCGGCCATTCAACAGTCGGGTTCTAAGCGGGTAGCTATTTTGGGGTCGCGCCATGTGCCCATTACCCACCAGCAACTCATTGAGCTGATGACCTATGCCCTGGCCCTGGGGGGCAATCGCATCATTACCTCGGGGGCGACGGGCACCAACTTTGCCGCCATTAAGGGGGCGATGAAGGCTGACCCTAACCTGCTCACCGTGATTTTGCCCCAGAGCCTGGCCCGGCAGCCCCAGGAGTCGCGCGATCAGCTAGAGCAGGTGATGCATCTGGTCGAAAACCCCGCCAACGACACCATGGCTCTGGCGGAGGCAAGCTCGGTGTGCAACCAGGAGATTATTTCCCGCTGCCAGCAGCTGATCTGCTTTGCCTTCCACGACAGCACTACCCTGCTAAAAACCTGCCAGGATGCGGAAGATCAGCGCAAGATTGTGACGCTGTTTTACTTTGACTAGCGGTCCTGGCTACATCCTGGCTAAAGTTGATGGGTTAAGAAGCTGGCCGGTTTAGAGCTTTCCAGCCTGCTAATTTTCCGACTTAACCTGCCGACGCTCTAATCTGCTAACGTCTCCCGATTCCCACCACACCAGAAATTAGCGAGGATAGCGATTTATGGCATCTGTGCTCACCATGCCAGGGTTTTTGCTGGTCAGCATCGGGCTGGCGGCGCTGCTGGTCTATCTGCCGTTTTTTGCCGTGGGCTATGGTCGCTTTGCGGTGGGCTACGACCAGGCGGCCCCTCGGGCGATGTTGTCTAAGCTGCCGCCCTACGCCCAGCGGGCCACCTGGGCCCACGAAAACGCCTTTGAGTCAATAATTTTGTACTCCCCGGCGGCGCTGATGGCCTACGTGACGCAGCAAGATTCGGGGCTGGCGCTGGGGGCGGCGATCGCCTATCTGATTGCCCGCACCCTTTACCCAGTGGCCTATGTCTTAAATGTGCCCATTGGGCGATCGCTGATGTTTGCCGTCGCCAACCTGAGTACCTTTACCCTCTATTTCTTGAGCTGTCGGTCGGCCTTGATGTAGTCTGTTGGTGCATAGACAAACTAAATCCAAGCCCAAAAATGGAGGTTTGCCTGCGGGGAAACGACCGCTCCCAATCTGAGCTTGGCATACAAAACGGTACCCATGGCTTCTAGTTTTTCCTTTGACATCGTCAGCGATTTTGACCGCCAAGAACTGGTCAATGCCCTCGACCAAACTCGGCGCGATGTGATCGGCCGCTACGACCTCAAGGACACCAAAACCGCTATCGACCTGGCGGACAGCACCATCACCATTGAAACCGCCAGCGACATGACCCTGGACGCGGTGAAGGATTTGCTCCACCAAAAAGCAGCCAAGCGCAACCTTTCCCTCAAGATTTTTGAGTACGGCGAGGTGGAGGCCGCCAGCGGCACCCGCGTGCGCCAGGCCGTCACCCTCAAAAAGGGCATCGAACAGGAGATGGGCAAGCAAATCACCAAACTCATTCGCGACAACCTGAAGAAAGTCACCGCCGCCATCCAGGGAGACGCGGTGCGGGTGTCGGCCAAGTCTAAGGATGATTTGCAGCAGGCCATGCAGTTGGTAAAACAGGAAGACTGGCCCGTGGCGGTGCAGTTTACCAACTATCGGTAATTTTTGGGCAAGCTGAAGGGGAGCATTACCCCGGAGCATCTACCCATGGCCGCCGAACTGAGCAAAACCGAGCTGGGCACCCTGGGAGAAACCCTGGCGTCTAACTGGCTGGTTGCCCAGGGCTGGCGACAGTGCGATCGCCAGTGGCACTGCCGCTGGGGCGAGCTAGACCTGGTCATGGCCAAAGGCCCCGCAGACAGCCAGGGGCAGATCGCCTTTGTAGAGGTCAAAACCCGCAGCCAGGGCAATTGGGACGCCTACGGCCTGATGGCCATTACCCGCACCAAACAGGCCAAGCTGTGGAAAGCCGCCCAGCTCTACTTGATGAAGCAGCCCCAGTGGGCCGAGGCCGCCTGCCGCTTTGATGTGGCCCTGGTAGCCTGCCGTCGCGATCGCCCACCGGCCGCTAACCCAGCCCAGCGACTGTCGCTAGAAGATGGCCGCTATCTGGTGCTGCAAGACTATATCGAACACGCCTTTGACGCGACCCGACGCTAGGGAAAGCCCCTGGAGTACCCCCCTGAGCAACCTTCTGAAGCAACCTAGGGCGCAAATTCTTAAGTAAATAATAACGCCCCATTAACGGCAATTGGCTGTTCATAGCCTATGCTGCTATATAGAGGTATCGTCGTTGTCCTGCCTCTATCCCTAGCGTCTGCATCGAGCCGGTGGGCGAGAGCAGGCTTCCTACCGTACTTCCCAGCCCGTTGTTTCTCTGGGAATGTCATATGACAAAATTTGCTATTTATGTTTGCCCGACCGGGAGCCTGGCTGAGCAGATTCAGCGGTTTTTAGCCGAGCACCGCGAAACAGCAGCCCCCATTGAGCAAGGCCCTGATGCCTGCTGCCTGCTGATCGAAGGCTTTGAGGAGCAGTCTGGCGCCGCCCCGGTGTATACCCGCAGCCTAGATCGCGCCTACAACCGAGGTCTCAAGGCGCGTCCATCTCCGGCGCTCACCCTTGAGGGTCTAGTCACTAAGCCCGACTGGAGCGGGCTGGCGATCAGCTCTCCCTGGCTGAAGCAGGTAATGGTGAATTTTGCCTGCACCGTCAAGTCACCCACCCGCAAAATGCCCCTGCGCATTCAGGATGAGCTGGGGCTGCCTTTGGTCTACGGCTCTAACCGCAAGCAGGCCAAGGCCGTGTTTGCCGAGGCCAAAGCCGCCATTGACTGGAAAACCCCCACCCAGTGGGAACTGCGGTTTTATCAACAGCTCACCAACCAAAGCTGGAAATGCCACAGCAGCTGGGAGCTGGGCGAAGGCCAGCCCTCGGTAATGCAGGCCTCGGTAAGCTAGAGGTTACTTTCTACAGACCTGACCGTTGGCGATCGCCCCCAACGCACCGCTTCCCCACGTTACCCTGGTGCTGGCCATGAGCCTGGACGGCAAAATTGCTGACGCCCAGGGCGGGGCCGCGCGGTTTTCGTCTGCGGCAGACCTGGCCCACCTGGAGGCCCAGGTGGCGGCAGCGGATGGAGTGTTGTTTGGCGGCGGTACTCTGCGGGCCTACGGCACCACCCTGAGCGTGCGCGATCTAGATCTGCTGGCCCAGCGGCAACAGCGGCGGCAGCCAGAGCAGCCCATCCAGATTGTCTGGTCGCCCTCAGGTAATCTAGACCCCCAATTGCGCTACTTTCAGCAGCCCGTCCCCAGAGGGCTATTAACTACGGCGGCGGCGGCCCCCAGGTGGGTACAGTCGGGTCTGTTTGACACCGTTTGGCCAATCAGTGAGGGTAGAACTCAGCCCTGGGATTGGCCCTGGATTTTGGCTCAGTTCAACGCAGCAGGAATTGAAACCCTGGCTCTGTTGGGGGGCGGTGGACTGGCGGCGGAACTGCTGCGCTGCGGCTGCGTCCATGAAATATTCATCACGGTGTGCCCGCTAATCTTAGGCGGCATCGCGGCTCCAACCCCAGTGGAGGGTAAGGGGTTTTTGACGGCAGCAGCCCCCCGCTTGCAGCTTTTATCTCACCGAGTTGTAGAAGGCGAAGTGTTCTTGCACTATCGGGTGTGCTCCACCTCTGCACGGGGCGATAATTTCCTTTACCCTGGGGAATAACTGTCTCCTAGCTAACCACCCATGGGCTACCCCGCTGCGCCGCCGCTAACCGCCACCTGGATTCGCCACATTGAGGAAGTGCCTGAGGCGGTGTGGGATGAGCTAGCCCAGCCGTTGGCTACCCCATTTTTAGAGTGGAGCTGGCTGCACAATATGGAGCGCTCTGGCAGCGTGGGGGCCAATACCGGCTGGCTGCCCTGTCACCTGACAGTCTATCGCGGCCAGACCCTGGTGGGGGCCGCGCCAATGTACCTCAAGGGCCACAGCTACGGCGAGTTTGTGTTTGACCACCAGTGGGCCGACTTGGCCGAGCGGCTGGGGGTGCAGTATTACCCAAAGCTGTTGGGCATGGCCCCCTTTACCCCGACGGAGGGCTATCAGTTTTTGATTGTCCCTGGGGAAGATGAGCGGGCGGTGACCCTGGCCATGGTAGAAGCGATTGACAGCTTCTGCGATCGCAACTCCATCTCGGGCTGCCACTTTCTCTACGTTGACCCCCAGTGGCGGGCCACCATGGTTGAGCTGGGCTTTGCTGAGTGGCTGCACCACGGCTACGTGTGGCAAAATCACGCATTTCAGAGCTTTGACGACTATCTGGGCATGTTTAACGCCAACCAGCGGCGCAACATCAAGCGCGAGCGCAAGTCAATGGAGACGGCGGGCCTGCGGCTGGAGGCGGTGACAGGGGATGCGATCAGCAAGGCGCTGTACAACCAAATGTACGACTTCTATGCCGACACCTGCGACAAGTTTGGTTGGTGGGGCAGCAAGTACCTGACCCGCAAATTCTTTCAGCTGCTGCACCACGACTACCGCCACCGCACGGTGTTTTTTGCCGCCTATGGCGAAGACGACGACAACCCAGTGGGCATGTCGTTTTGCCTGACCAAGGGCGATCGCCTCTATGGCCGCTACTGGGGCTCGACCCTAGAGATGAGCAACCTGCACTTCAACGCCTGCTACTATGCGCCGATTGAGTGGGCGATCGCCAACAACATCACCCTGTTTGACCCCGGTGCGGGGGGCCGCCACAAAAAGCGCCGGGGCTTTCCGGCCTTGGGCAACTACAGCCTGCACCGCTTCTACGAGCCACGCCTGCAAACTCTGCTGACCCGCTATATCAGAGAAGTCAACGAGCTAGAACAAACAGAAATCGACGCCATTAACGCTGATTTACCCCTCAAGCTGCCCTAGGGCGGTAGGGGGAATCGACTGGGATTATCCTGATCTTTTCTGAAAAATTCTCCACGGCCCTAGAAAATCCAGGCAGGGTAATTAAAAGAAGAAACTTTTTTGGCCAGCCTGTGTGGCCAACGGGAGTGGGTTGAGACTAGTTCGGTGGGGCTAAGGAGAAACTATGAATCGATGGTTGACGGTTGATTTGATGCGGCTATGGCGCTGGGCGCGCCATTCCCAGAAAGGCGACTCGATTGGGCTAGGTCTTAGTCTCTTGCTATTGGGGGCCTGCGGGCAAGCCCAGCCCGGTGCCCCGGAGGGCCGCTCTCCCGAGGCCACCGCAATGCTACAGTTCATAAACCCTCAGCCCGTTGCCCTAGCCAGCGCCATGACTAATCCTCTGCTCTTCGACAGCGTTTCAGACTTTGCCGAGGGGGTGGCCCTGGTGCGGATGAAGTCGCAACTGGCCTACATCAACCGCGACGGCCAGGTCAGCATTCGGGTGGCGGATGACAATGTGACCGTCGCCACTGACTACGCCGAGGGGCTGGCGGTGGCACAGGCGGGGGACTTCTTTGGCTACCTCGATCGCAGCGGCAGCTGGGGTATACCCGTACAGTTTCGCAAGGCCAAGGCATTCTCTGAGGGGCTGGCGGCGGTGCAGGGGGGCACCAAGTATGGCTATGTCAACCCCCAGGGCGAATGGGCGATTGAGCCGCAGTTTGACCTGGCCGAGCGGTTTGTCAACGGTCGCGCCCTGGTCAAGCTAGAAGATGCCTACGGCTATGTGGACACCACAGGTCGACGGGTGGTGCCCCTAACGCTCAAAGACGCCTGGAGCTTTGCCGAATCGCTGGCGGTGGCGCGGGTCGATCGGCTCTACGGCTACATCAACCCCGATGGGGAGATGGTGGTTGCCCCCACCTACGACGGGGCCTTTAGCTTTGCAGAGGGGCTGGCGCGGGTGCGTCAGGGGCGTACCTTTGGCTTTATCAACGCTGAGGGCAAGATGGTGGTAGAGCCAACGCTGGCCTTTGCCTCAGACTTTTCGGAGGGGTTAGCCGCGGCGCTGATAGAGGGCCAGTGGGGCTACATTGACCCGACGGGCCGGGTGGCCATTGCCCCGCAGTTTGACTACGCCGCCGACTTTTCGGAGGGGCTGGCGGTGGTGCAAAAAGACGGGCGCTACGGCTACGTTAACCCCCAGGGCGAATGGGCGATCGCTCCCCAGTACGCCAACGCCGGGAGATTCTCCGAGGGCCGAGGCCGAGTGCAGATTGACCACCGCTGGGGATTTGTCGACGCCGAGGGCAACCTGCTCAGCGGGGCCGGATTCAAGGATGTTGAGTAATGGCAAATTGAGAAGTCTTGGCATCGTCGATGGTTGTCGATGGTTACAGAGCCATTGCCTCCAGGAATTGCTGAATCAGCCCGATGGTGACGCCGGGTACCTCGAGCTGAGGAGTTAGCCCCACCCCAGGCAGGGCCTCAAACCGGCGAATAGCGGTGGGGTTGAGGGCGGCGAGGCGACGACCTGTGTCGATATCGGTGAGCTGGGCGGCCTCGCCCCAGAGCATGGTCGTCGGGGTGGTGAGCTGGGGCAGGTCAACGGCCAGATCAAAGCTCAGGTCGCCTCGCACAAAGGCCAGGGCAGCCACATCGGCGTTGGGCTGCTGGGCCGAGGCCAGGTAGGCGGCGACCATTTCGTCAGAGATTTTGCTGGCGTCGGCAAACTGGCGCTGGGCCAAAAACAGCTTGATGCCTTCGGCGGTGGCGATCGCCCCCCGGTACAACAGCTGGTCTATCAGCGGTAGTTTAACGACTTGGTTGATGAAAGAGCTGCTGGGGTCTTGGCCAAAGTCGGCCAGCCCCGCCGGGGTAACGAGAAACATGCCCCGGATTAGCGTGGGATGGGCGATCGCCACCCGCACCAGCATGGCGGCACTGAGAGAAGACGCCACCACCATCGGCGGCTCAGGGCAGAGCTTTTGCAGAATTTCGGCCAGCAGCGCCTCGTAGGCGGCGGTGGTCAGGGGGCGATCGGGGTGGTCAGACTGGCCCCAGCCGATTAAATCGGGGGCCAGCACCGGATAATCTGCCGCAAAGGCCGGGTAGACCTTAGACCACTCGTAGCTCGATGACCCACCCCCAAACCCGTGGATAAACACCAGGGGCCGAGGGGATGCCGGGGGCGCAGGCCAAAAGTCTGGATCGGCCTCAAAGTAGACCACCGTGCCCTGGCTGAGCACGAGCGATCGCTGAACAAAACCGGGGGGAATAAACATGGGGCCACGCCTTTACTGCCTTTTGAGTACCACGAAAAGCCACCCCTTGCCCACCAGCGCTCGGCATAGAAACCTGAGCAGCACCTAAAAACAAAGCTGGCTCAGACAACTGAGCCAGCCAGCACAAGGCAGTATTGGGGAATTTCGCTGTTTTTTAGTTGGGATACTCTAGCGAAATATAGCCCTAGCGAAAGGCATCGGGGTTGAGGGATCGCCCGGCAGAACCGCCGCCGCTCAGGCGAGCACCAGTACCGCCATCGGTGGAGTCTAGAAAGGGCTTGAGGTCAATGCCGCTGCTGCGAGGGCTAGGGGTGGTCGAACTGGGCAGACCCAAAATGTTGCCGATTTGCCCCAGCACATCACTGTTGCCGCCAGTGAAGGTGGTGACCCCCTGGGTCTGGTCGCCCCGGTCAGCCACGGCCAGATTGTCAAACACGCGATCGCGCGTCAGCATCGGGTCTTGGCCGGGGGGAACCGTAAACACAATGCGGCAGCCGGGGGTAGATTCGGTGGTCACACAGACGGTGTTGTAGCCGTTTTCTACAGAGGTTTCTAAGGCTAAGAGCCCGTCTGGGCGATAGCGCTCTAGGCGGGCGCTAATCTCGGCGCAGCGGCGCTCGGCGGGCCAGGCGCTGCCCAAGTCCTGGGGCACCGCCCAGGGGTAGGCCTGCCCTGGCTGGCTGGTGGGGGCATACATCACGGTGTGCTGACCGTCTTGTATCTGGCAGGTAAAGCGGGGGGCAGTATCGGCCGGCTCTGCGGGAGTGTTTTCGGGCGTCCCCTCGGGGGTTTGGGCTAGGGCCGCTGGCCCCGCTATGGGCGCAATTAATAGAGCAGTAGCTAACCCGCCCGTGAGCAATGTGGCGCGGTTAGTGATCGTAGAACGACCCATGGTGTGCTATCTCCAAAGTCAAGTTGTGTGAGTGCGTGTTTGCCCAGGGTGCCCCATCGGTGGTGGGTTAGACCATGATGCAACGTTGCTTAACCCCAAACGGGCGCTTGTACTGATCTACGCGACGCGATCGCCATCCCGCTTGTTCCCCCCGCTTGTCCTCACCC
>QBMN01000032.1 GCA_003241845.1 Shackletoniella antarctica
GCCAGTAGGTTTGGGGCATGGGGGCAACGGTGCGATCGCGATCGGCAAGGATGTCTAGAACTCAGGCGTGGCTCAACGCTCAGAGCCTCAACCCACCAAGGATCGTATCGCCGTATACAACGACCTGGTGTCTTAAGGTTTACTAAAGAGTCGTAGGCAACCTACTTCTATCAGACCCATTTCTACCAGATATTACGCACCTGTAGCATTTTTGAGCGGTAAGCGCAGTAGACCTTAAGCGCCAATAGGTATCGGCGATTACATCAGTGAAGAAGATTTTAGACAAATGTTTGTTTCTAATACCAAATCTTGCTTGTCTACCCCTGATTCAACTGGGCGCATGCGATTCGCCCTTACGGTTTGGCCTTTTGGAGAATCGGGGTTATGTGATTCGGATTTGATATAAGGTCTAGTTGCAGAAAGTTGTGCCGTCGCAGTGACAAAAGCTGGAGTCGTTGTGAAGACCATTTTGATCATTGAAGACGAGGCTCAAACCCGCAGCATTTTTCTCAAGTGTTTGGAGTTTGAAGGTTTTTATGCGGTGGGGGCCAGCGACGGCACCACTGGCATTGCCCTCGCCCGCCAGCACGCCCCCGACCTGGTGGTCTGCGACATTATGATGCCCGATATGGACGGCTACTCGGTGCTTTCAGCCCTGCGTAAATCGCCCCAGACGGCGCTGATACCGCTGATTTTTCTTACCGCCAAGGTGACCATGACCGATCTGCGTCGGGGCATGGATCTAGGGGCCGACGACTACCTGACCAAGCCCTGTACCGTAGAGCAGTTTTTGGCCGCTATCAACAGCCGTCTAGCCCGCCAAGAGCAGCTTTCGCAGCTCTACAGCACAGAGCAGCCGGGGGGCGAGAACCGGCAGCCCCAGACCGGCATTTTCCCCGCCGAACCCAAACTCGCCAGCGTGTTTCGCTTCATTGAGGCCTATTACCGCCAGCCCATCAGTCTGGGGGATGTGGCCCAAGCGGCGGGCTATTCTCCGGCCTACCTGACCAACCTGGTGCAGTCGCACACCGGGCGCACTGTCAAGCAGTGGATCATTGAGCGGCGAATGACTGAGGCCAAAACTCTGCTAGCCACCACCGATCAATCGGTACGCGGCATTGCTGAGTTCTCTGGCTACAGCGATGCGGGCTACTTTGCTCGGCAATTTCGTCAGCTCCACGGGGTTTCTCCTCAGGTCTGGCGGGAACAATCTGTAGTCAAAGCAACAAACTAAGCCTTATTTTTCAGACTGAAAATTAACTGCTAAAGAAAGTCCTACCATGACCCAAAATTGATCCAATGCTATTTGTATTGGAGCCTGGTAGGTTATTAAATAACTTGCGTTGATTCAGGTTTGCGACTGGATTTTTTGTAGAAAATTGCTGTTCTCTACTGGTCGTCAAGCTAGTTTATTCAGTGAGTTAGGAAAGATTTTGTCGCGTTCAACTATCCATCTATGGTTATTTCAGCAGTAGCAAAGTCGCTTAACGACTGGGGCAGTTTGAGTTGCACATCACCTTCCCTGATGCTGCCGGGTCAGTCCTGTCGCACCTGCGGTGTCGTGCATTTCACCAGCGACCACTCGCAATTTATGGAGAGCATGCCCCAGGATCCGGTTGACATGGTCGATGACCTGGTCAAAATGGGTCTCTACAAAACCAACCAGCTGCGCGCCGCCGACACCGTCAACGCCTATGAACTGCGCAAGGCACTATTTCTCAAGCGGGTGGGCCGCAACGACCCCCGGCGCGAAAAACTCATTCTCGCCCTGTGCAAACAGGCAGGTGGCCTAGAAAATGCCTTTGCAGCGGCCTTTGGCCCCCAGGCGGGCCTATTTTTTGCCGACTCGATTCGCAACAGCGGTGCTACTCGCCGCGAGTTTTTGAAGAATATAGCGGTGGGTGCGGCTCTGGTCACCCTGGCCAGCTGCGCGGGCGGTGGCGAACCAGAGGTAGAGGAACCAGAGGCAGCGGCGGTTGACACCAGCAACCTGGAGAAGACCGATATTCAGGTGGGCTTTATTCCGATTACCTGTGCAACGCCGATCATCATGTCGGAGCCGCTGGGCTTCTACGAAAAGTACGGCTTTAACGCCTCGGTGGTGAAGATGCCGAGCTGGGGCGCGGTGCGCGATTCTGCGATCGCAGGCGAGCTAGACGCTTACCACATGCTTGCCCCCATGCCGATCTCCATGACCCTGGGCATGGGCGCGGCCCCCTTTGGCGTACGGCTGGCCAGCATTCAAAACATCAACGGCCAGGCGATCACCGTGGCTCAGCGCCACCTGGGCAACGTCAACGGCCCCGAAGACTTTAAGGGCTTTGTGATCGGCGTACCCTTCCCCTACTCGATGCACAACCTGCTGCTGCGCTACTATCTGGCCTCGGGCGGCCTCGACCCCGATGTCGACGTGCAGATTCGCCCCGTGCCCCCGCCGGACAGCATCGCCCAGCTGATCTCGGGCGACATCGACGCCATGCTGATGCCCGACCCGTTCAACCAGCGGGCCGTATACGAAGGGGCTGGGTACATTCACCTGCTCACCAAAGATTTGTGGGATGGCCACCCCTGCTGCGCCTTCACCGCCAGCGACGACTGGATCACCGCCAACCCCAACTCCTTCCGCGCCCTCAACAAGGCGATTATCGAAGCGGCGGCCTACGCCCAAGAACCGGCCAACCGCCCCGAAATTGCTGCCGCTATCTCTGAGCGGGCCTTCTTAAACCAGCCCGTCGAAGTGGTCGAAGCAGTGCTCACCGGCAACTTTGATGACGGCCAGGGCAACACGCTCTCGGTGCCCGATCGCATCGGCTTTGACCCCTACCCCTGGCAGAGCTTTGCCAAGTGGATCTCGTCTCAGCTGGTGCGGTGGGAGCTGCTGGGCGAAGACAACACCGCTGGAACCATTACCGATGCCGAAATCGACGAGCTGGGTTCAGAGGTGTTCTTGACCGACCTGGCCCGAGAGCTATCGCTGGAGCTGGGCGGGCAGCCTCCCTCTGAGACCGATCGCACCGAGACCCTAGCCTTCGACAACTTTGACCCGGCTGCCCCCGCCGACTACCTCAAGGGACAGATCGACCAGTTTGGCAAGTAGGGTTTTGGTCGCTGAGATGGCTCTGAAGTTAAGCGCCATCTCAGGGTAAAGACGGTTTGCTATCGGCGCAGTTTTAAGCAGGTATCTACGTTATGGCGGCAAGTCACAGCACGCCCGGAATGGTTCAAATAGAGCAATCAGAGCCCCTCTGGCAAAACGAAAATGTGCGCGCATTCGCGCTGTTTATGCTCACCCTGGGCCTGTTTCTACTGTTTTGGGAAGTAGGGGCCAAGTCAGGCTGGTTTACGCCGGGGGTGCCCACCGCCAGCGAAACCATTAGAGAGTTTTGGTGGTGGGTGACCAACCCCTTCTACCGCAACGGCCCTAACGACCTGGGCATCGGCTGGAATTTGCTGGTCAGCCTGCGGCGGGTGGCCATTGGCTACACGTTGGCGTCGGTGGTGGCGGTGCCCCTGGGCATTTTGATCGGCATTTCGCCAGTAGCTTTTAAGGCGTTTAACCCCTTTGTACAGTTGCTCAAGCCGGTTTCGCCCCTGGCCTGGCTGCCCCTGGGCCTGTACATCCTGCGCGATTCTGAGCAGACGGGCATTTTCATTATCTTTATTTCCAGCATTTGGCCGACGCTGATCAACACCACCTTTGGGGTGGCCAACGTCAACCAAGACTATTTAGATGTGTCTAAAACCCTGGGGGCCTCCCGCCTGCGCACCATCGTCAAGGTGATCATTCCGGCGGCGCTGCCGAATATTGTCTCGGGTCTGCGCATCAGCATGGGCATTGCCTGGCTGGTGATTGTGGCAGCGGAAATGCTTCTGGGTACGGGCCTGGGCTACTTTATCTGGAATGAGTGGAACAACCTGTCGATTCCGAATATTTTGGTGGCCATTTTCATTATTGGTCTGGTGGGGCTGCTGCTCGATAGCCTGTTTGCTGCCCTAGAGAAACTTGTTGCGTTTGGTCGAAACTCATGAATGTTGCTCCCGTGAATACAGTTGCGCCTACAGAGATGCGATCGCCAACGGCCCAGATGTCGATTCGCAATGTGGCCAAGGTCTTCCCTGGCAAAAAAGATCTGTTTAGCAAAGTCACCGGCAAAGCCCGCCGCGATTTTGTCGCTATCCAAGACATCAATCTCGAGATCGAACCCAATACCTTTGTGTCGATCATCGGCCCCTCGGGCTGCGGCAAATCGACTCTGCTAAATATGATTGCCGGCCTCAGCCCGATCTCTAGCGGCGAAATTTTGCTCAACGGTGCTCCCATTACCGGGCCAGGGGCAGACCGAGGCATGGTGTTTCAAAACTACGCCCTGATGCCCTGGATGACGGTGGAAGAAAACCTGCGGTTTGCGGTGAAGACCGTAGACCCAAAAAGTTCTCAGAAAAAGCGCGATCGCATCATCAAAGAGCACATCCAGCTCGTCGGCCTCACCGGGGCCGAGCGCAAGCACCCCCACGAGCTATCCGGCGGCATGCGCCAGCGGGTCGGCATCGCCCGAGCGCTGGCCATCAACCCCCAGATTCTGCTGATGGATGAGCCCTTCGGTGCCCTCGACGCCCTCACCCGAGGCTTCTTGCAAGAAGAGGTCGAGCGCATTTGGGAACAGCAGCGCAAGACCGTGATCATGATTACCCACAGCATCGAGGAGGCGCTGCTGCTGAGCGATCGCATCGTGATGATGACCCGTGGCCCCGCCGCCCGCATCGACGAAATCTTAGAGGTGCCCTTCCCTCGGCCCCGCGATCGCGAGACCATTCAGCAGCACCCCGCCTACCACGCCCTTAAGGCCGAAATGGAAAGCCACCTGTTTCGCGAGACCCGCGCCGTGGAGGCCGCGCGCGCGGGTGGATGAGTAGACAACAACTGTAGGGTGCATAACGCTAAGGCGAGGCTCCGCCAACGCGAAGCAATGCACCGCCGCCCTCACCCCCAACCCCTCTCCCTAGGGGAGAGGGGAGGTGGAAACCCCCGTAGGGTGGGCATTGCTATTTCACCGCGCTTTTGCACAGCCCCGTAGGGTGGGCACTGCCCACCATGATTTAGACCACTGACCAGCTACCCCCGATCAATGCCCACAAGTCTCAGCCTTCTCAATCACGGGGTAAGGGAGACAACCGCAGAATGATCCGGTGGGTAGTGCCCATCCAGCCCTGTCAAGTGGCCAAACTATTCCCGAAACGCCTATAGACTAAGGGATTCCGGCCACAACCACCAGGGAGTGAACTCCCTGGCTCATAGCAAAAGTCTGCAAAAGCAGACTGGGTAACTCGGCTCCCAATCCTCTTCAGAGGATTTCTGCTTTGAGCCTTGGACGTCTAGTCCTAGGCTCAGCGGCCAATCCGAGGGATCGCCCCCTAAATCTGCCCCACCTTGACAGGGCTGGCAGTGCCCACCCTACTAAACCTCATCCAAGTCCAGAAGTGGAGTTCTGCCTGCGGGAAAACTCCAGATCCCGATCTGGACTTGGTATAGCACCACAAGTTTGACCACCTAGACGTACTCAAGAGGATCTAACCATGACCATTCCCCCCATCACCGAAAAACTCCTAGCCGCCAAAAAAGCCGCAGGCCTCAGCTTTGCCGACCTCGAAGCCAAAATCGGCTGCGACGAAGTCTGGATTGCCTCCGTCTTCTATCGCCAGGCCAGCGCCTCGGTCGAAGAAGCCACCCAAATCATCGAAGCCCTCGGGGCCGACGCTGCCCTCATCGAGGCCCTGACCGATTTCCCCGTCAAAGGTGGGCTAGACCCCGTCATCCCCACCGACCCGCTGATCTACCGCTTCTACGAGATCATGCAGGTCTACGGCATGCCGATCAAAGCCGTGGTGCATGAAAAATTTGGCGACGGCATCATGAGCGCCATCGACTTCACCCTCGATGTAGAGAAAGAAGAAGATCCGAAGGGCGATCGCGTCAAGGTGATCATGAACGGCAAATTCCTGCCCTACAAAAAGTGGTAGACCCCTGTTCCCTGTCCTGACTCACAACTCCTCGGGCTGTTGGCGATCGCTGACAGCCTTTCCTATGCCCTCCCCTACTCATCCACCCATCCACCCCTATGCTCACCCCCATCGTGCCGCCGTTTACCCTAGAGACGGCGATCGCCAAAGCCCGCATGGCCGAAGACGCCTGGAACAGACGCGACCCCGACCGCGTGGCCCTGGCCTACACCGAAGACAGCCACTGGCGTAACCGAACCGAGGTCTTCCAAGGCCGCGAGGCCATTCGCGACTTTCTGCGCCGCAAGTGGGACAAAGAACTCGACTACCGCCTGGTCAAAGAAGTCTGGGCCTTTGGCGACAACCGCATCGCCGTGCGCTTTCAGTACGAGTGGCACGACGACGCAGGTCAGTGGTACCGCGCCTACGGCAACGAAAACTGGGAATTTGACGAGCGTGGCCTGATGCGCCGCCGCGAAGCCAGCATCAATGATCGCCCCATCGCCACCGAAGATCGCCGCTTTTTCTGGCCCACCTCCGGCCCCCGCCCACAGGATCATCCTGGGCTAATCGACTCGCCAGTATGATATCAAATCCTGCTTGGGTACCCCCAATTTAATCGGGCGAATACAATTCGCCCCTACGGTTTGGCCTGTTGGGAATCGGGGGCTTGTGATTCAGATTTGGTATAAGCCCGAGTCCTGTGTGATCTCCCCCATTTGTAGGAGCAACAGCGCTTGCCCATGCGGGATAGTTGGCTTGAAGCGAAGTAGCCATTAGCCTAGACGGCGGGTTTGTCGGGTAAGTCTTTGACATCATCCACCAAAAGTTCTAGCTCTAGGATGAGCTGCTCGGTTGGCTCAGCCTCGGCGTCGGGCGCTTGATCGACTTCACCCTCTGCTTCGTCGTCGCGCTCTAGCCAGGAAGAGTCGAAGTGGTGCCAGGGCAGCACTGGCTCGTTGGGTAAGCTCTCGGTCAGCACGGTGATGTTGCTCGCGTCTGGTTCGGGCAGCACTACTGGCGGGCCGAGTTGGCCTCTGTGGCAGCGGGGCTAGCCGTCTTTTTGCAGCACCTCGGCAAACTCCAGCTCCTCAGAGGCCAGCACCAAGATCGTTGGCGGCAGCGAGGCGGTGCGCTTTTGCAGATCGAGGTAGTAGTCGGTGAAATTTTCGCCGGGGGTGGCCAGGCCCAAAAACACCAGATCGGCGGTCTGAGACGAGGGTTTGAGAATGTCGTCGAAACTGCGATCGCCCGCCACAATCACCCGAGGAATCGCCCCAATGCGCAGGCTTTTGACTATTCCCTCTAGGTTTTGCTCGGCGGCGGCCTTAGCCTGGTCATTGGGCACCACCAGATTTAAATAGATATCGGCATTGCGCCAGCGATCGCTGGTGCGCAGCAGGTAGGCCAAAATCAGCATCAGGCCGCCATTGGCCTGGAGACCGCCCCACCAGACATCGATCCGGCGATTGGTGAGCAACCGGCCCTCAAAGGCGGGATAATGCTCGGGCTGGCTGCGAAAGATCAGCACATTGCGCCGCGCCTGGTGGCAGGTGGCGATCATCTGGCAGAAGCGATCGCGACTGTTTTCTGCCTCAGTGTCGCCCAGCAGCACCGTGTTGGGCACCAGCGGGCCAATGCCGTAGGCATCCACCAGCTTTTCCATGCCGCTAAAGGGGTCGGGGGCCGTGACCAGCCGCACAAAGGCGGCAATGCCCTGGCGCTCAAGGTAGTCCTTGATCGTAGACTCCAGGGCGTCTTGCTGACTGCCGCTGCGCGCCCCTGGGGGCAGTACGCTAGATAGCGTGATCAGACCTCGGTTGTGGGTCAAATCAACGGCCAAATCGGCGAGGTGGGGCCGCTTGGTCGGCGCGCCAGAAAACACCAGCAGGTGAGGCCGCCAGTTTTTGGCGTCGGGGGTGGTCTGCATTTGAAACAGGCCGGTGCGCACCAGGGTCATCCACAGACCGTTGCGCAGGTCGCCCCAGGCCCCCTCCATCTCTCGCCGTTGCAGCCAGAGAAAAATGCCCAGTACGATCACAGCGGCCATCACCGTCGCCACCGCGTTGATCAAAAACATCACCACCAGACAGCCCACCGCCCCCAGCAGCGACAGGCTCCAGTGCACCTTAAACGTGGGCCGAAAGGACGGGCTCTGCAAAAACGTCTCCAGCCCCGCCGAGACATTCAGCACCAGATAGGTGGTCAAAAAGAACATGGTCAAGATCGGCGCAATCAGGTTCAGATCGCCAATACCGACCGCCGCTAGGGCAATGCCCAGGGTAAACCACGTACCCATGCGCGGTTCATCCATCGGGCCATGGCCCCGGCCCAGCCACCGCAGCCGACTGGGCAAAATACCGTCGCGGGCCAGGGCCTGCAACACCCGAGGGGCACCCAAAATGCTGCCGATCGCGCTCGACAGCGTCGCCCCCCACACCCCCAGCAAAATCGCGTCGCCCCACAGCGCCATACGCCGCATCACCAGCGGTTCGGCAATCAGCGTCGCCGGGTCAGCCCACCGCACCAGTAGAAAGGGGATCAGCATGTAGATGACGTAGCCCACGGCGGTTGCCGCTAGGGTGCCCCTGGGAATCGCCCGCTGGGGTTCTTTCAGGTCGCCCGACATATTGACCCCGGCCATAATGCCCGTCACCGCCGGAAAAAACACCGCCAGCACCGCCCAAAACCCCACCGATCCCGGAGCCTCTGTCGCGGACAGCACCGTCGGCTCCACCCCCTGGCCCAGCAGCAGCGACCCCAGCGACAGCAAAATCGCCGCCATGATGAAATACTGGGCTTTAATGGCAATATCCGCCGATTTCAGCGCCAAAATAGCCACCAAAATCGTGGTGATCAGCGCCACCAGGGTCTGAGACAGCGCCGGGAACACCTGCACCAGACTTTCGGCAAAACCAATGGTGTAGAGCGCCACCGAAAACGCCTGGGCCAAATACAGCGGAATGCCCACCGCCCCGCCGGTTTCAATGCCCAGGGAGCGGCTGATCATGTAGTAGGCCCCACCGGCCCGCACCACCTGGTCGGTGGCAATGGCTGAGATCGACAGCCCGGTCAGCAGCGTGATCGCGGTGGAAATGGTGACAATCAGCAGGGTTTGCCACAGGCCCACATGGCCCACCACCCAGCCAAAGCGTAGGTACATGATCACCCCCAAAATCGTCAACATCGAGGGGGTAAACACGCCGCCAAAGGTGCCCAAGCCCTGGGATTCAGTACCTTGGGAGACAATTACGCTGCTGTCGGGCGATTTAGACATGGGGTATTCCTAAGCAGTTAGGGGTACAATCCGCCACCAGATCGGCGCGGGATATCTAGATAGAATCTGATCGCTGCGCTGGCTTGGATTCAGGGTGGGGCCGTTGCCCATGGGGGTTCAGCCTGCCCCGGTAGGATTTTAGCCTCGATGAGAGAGGGGCGTAGGCTATTTCTTTGAAGCTGCGAAGTTTGCAGGGTTGCGCCCATGGGTTCTGAGCAGGCGTCGATAGTGCTGGAGGTGCAGCTCAGCTGAGCGAGACCAGGCGTACTGGGGCAAAACTGCGCGGCTTTGCTCGACTAGCCCCTGGGCGATCGCCGCCTCTAGCACCGCTAGCATGGCCTGGGCGATCGCCTCCACCGACCTCGGCTCCACCAGCAGCGCCTGGTCAGGGCTGAGAAACTCGGTAAAGGGCGGCTGGTCGGCGGTGATGACAGGGAGACCCGATGCGATCGCCTCTAGCACCACCAGCCCCCAGCCCTCTTTGGTAGAAGGGAAGCAAAATGCATCGGCGACGCGATATAGCGCGGGCAAATCGTCATCGGGGATCACCCCTGGCAGCAGGACAGATTTGCCCATCATTGGCCCGTGCTGTTGCTCTAGCTCTTTCGCCAGCGCCAAGAATTCCTGGCGATAGGGTTCGTAGTCAAACAGGGTGGCCCCGCCTGCGATCACCAGCTGCGCCTGGGGCTGGTGGGTCAGCACCTGGGCGAAGGCTGCTAACAGGCGGATAGAATTCTTGCGTGGTTCAATGCCGCCCACGGTGAGAAAGATGGGGGAACCTGTGAGGCCGTAGCGGGCTTTGAGGGCATCTTCTTGACCTGATGGGGTGGGCGAAAAGCGCTTAAGATCCACGCCGTTGATTACTCTGGGGGCAGCGATGCCGTACTCGTCGCGGAGGGCCGCCTGCCAGCGATCGCTCACGCACAGACACAAATCTGGGTGGCGAATCGACTGATCTTGGCACTGCCGCAGGTAGATGCTGGCGTAGTCTTCGATGTGGTGGACGGTTCTGACCACGTTGGCCACTCGCCCCGCCTGCCTGAGCTGCCCTAGAGCGTTGGCCCCAATGCAGTCTTGGGCGTGGTAAATGTCGCAATTTTCTGCGGGGTGGGCCAAAAAGTAATCGACAAATTCTTGAATGCGCTGGCGAATTAGCGCGTCAGTGGCCTGGTCGGGGGCAAGCCCGGTGGGCGGCGGCTGGGCGGGCACCAGCTGCACCCTGGCCGGAATCGCTCGATCAAAGCCCTGGCCGTCTTTGTCAAGGGCATAAACGCAGACCTGATGCCCCAATTCTGTCAGCGCCGTCGCCAGCTCCAGCGTGTGCACTACGCTGCCCCGCAGCTTGGTAGCGTAGGTCAGCAGAGCCACATTTAGGGCAGGGGCCATTAGAGAATTAACCAGCTGAAGATATCAGCGGCAGTGAGCGATAGATCAAGGCCTTCAATGACGGGCAGCCGCGCCGCGCCTTCGAAAAACTGTACTCTTTGGTCGGGCCAGACAATCAGCACGGTCTCCTCGGCGGGGTCAATTAGCCAGCCTAGTTCAGTACCATGCTGGGCACAGTGGAGCAGATTGCTGAGCACTCGAGACTGGCTTTGGTCGGGCGACAAGATCTCGATCGACCAGTCGGGGGGAAGGTTAAACCGATTGACAATTCGCCCAGACGGCTGGCGAGGAATGCGATGCCAGCGAAAGACCGCTACATCAGGAACCACCGATTGATTGCCAAAGGTACAGCGCAGTTCTGGAAACGCCACTGCCACAGCGGCTTCTCTAGCCTGCTGATTGACGGTTTCGCAAAGCTGGCCTTGTAATAGGCTGTGTTCTCCCTGGGGCAGGGGCTTTTGAATAACTTTGCCGTTGATAAATTCTGCGGCGGGTTTGGTCTCAGGGAGGTCTAAAAACTCGTTAAGGGTGAGTAGTTGGGTGGCAATAGTCATCGGCAGCGCCCTCTCAACAAACAGAACCAGCGATCCTCTCTCTCTAGCTTATGCAGATTGTGAGTCATTGGGTTGCCTAGGCTGGTCGCCGCCCCTAAACCCGGTGAGGGATTCGGTGGCGAAGTCCCAAAAGCAGAGGGCGGCATGGCTGAGCTGGAGGGTAAGGGTTTGGCCCTCGGTGATGTTGCCCACGGGGTGGCACCACAGCCCTCGATTGTGAAACTGGGGCTGAATTTGGGCCACGGCCTCGGGCCGCACGCTGAGCAGGTAGCCGTAGCTGGGGAAGCTGAGCAGCCAGGGCAGCAGTTCCACGCCGGGCGGGGGGGCGATCGCACCTAGATCCAGCACCGCCCCGCAGCCAGAGGTCTCTATCAGCATCAGCGTTGTGCCGACAATGCCGCCCATGCTGATGTCTTTGCCGGTGTCGCAGAGGCCCGCCTCGGCGAGCTGGGGCAGCAGTTCTAGGTTGGTGCGGAGGCGATCGCCATCCGCCTCCGTCGCCGCATTCCAAAACGGGTACTGGGGGTGCATTTTCCCTGCCATATCGGTGACGTGCAGCAGCACATCCCCCGGCTGAGCGCTGAAGCTGGTGATCAGCCGGTTGGCCCGGCCCAAAATGGCCACCGACAGCGCCGCGTAGGGGCTGTGGCAGCTGGTGTGCCCCCCCACAATCGGCACGTTGAAGGCTTGGGAGGCGGCGACCATGCCCTGCCACAGGGGATCAACCAATTCTGGCGACTGGCTCCAGATCGTGTCTACAACTGCGATCGGGCGGCCTCCCATGGCGTAGATGTCGCTGACGTTGACCATCACGGCGCACCACCCGGCAAACCAGGGGTCGGTGTCCACTAGGGTGGGCCACATGCCCTCGGCGGCCAGCAGCAGGTAGCCGTCGCCGTCGGGGATGGCGGCGCAGTCATCCCCCAGCAGAATCGGTTCTTGGCTGGCCGACCGGACGTGGGCACCGAGGCGATCCGCCGCTGTTTGAATGTCTTGCTTGTGGAGAATGCCGAGCGATCGCCGCAGCTCGGCGGCCAGTTCCCGCAGCCTTAGCTCGTCGGTCATAGCGGCATCACGACACCTGCTGCACCGACCAGGGCAGTTTTGGCCTCCCCTCGTCGCTTGGGGGATAGTGGGCCAGGTCAGCTTCCATCAGGTGGTGGGTGCGATCGCACAGCACCATTTCCTCCAGCGAGTCCCATTGGAGGCGCTGGAAGAAGCGCACGTTTTGCGCTTGCACGGTGGCAAGAAAGCGATCGCAGCCCCAGGTATTGGCCGTGGTCACGGCTTTGTGAATTAGCCCCTTGCCGATGCGCCCCACCCGGCGATAGTCGGGGTGTACCCCCAGCCGCCCGCCGTACCAAAGCCGAGACGACTTTTCGTAGATCCGCACCACGCCCACCACGCGGTTCTCTGGAGGTGCTTCGTGGTCTGTGGCGACAATGGGGTAGGCGACGCCATCCAGATTATCCGCATCGTCATGGTCAAATAGCCCCTGTTCTTCGCAGAAAATGGCCTGGCGCAGGGCAAAGTAGCCCTCTAGGTCGAGGGGAGTTTTAGCGAGTTCAAAACTATAGCGGTGGAGTGCCATGGTCGTTTAACTCTCAAACGTAGACAGGGCCGAGCACGCGCCGCACTTGGCGCAGCCCGCTTTCATATCCGCCGAGGCCATGCCCGACTGCTTTAGCAGCGCCCCCACCCGCTGGTAGAGGGCAAACATAAACTCGCTGCTGGGAGCAGGATGATTTGACAACGGTGTCTCGCCAATGGGCACAAAGGGCACCACGAAGGGGTAGACGCCCAGGTTGATCAGGCGATCGCTCGCCTCCACTAGAGTTTCTAAGCTGTCGCCTAGGCCCGCCAGCAGGTAGGTGCTCACCTGACCCCAGCCAAACACCTGCACCGCCGCCGCAAAGGCTTGGTAGTAAGCCGTCAGCGGTACCTCAGCCTTGCCGGGCATAATTTTGGCCCGCACTTCAGGGTCTACCGCCTCCAGGTGCATGCCCAGGCTGTCAATGCCCGCCGCCTTCATGCGCCCAAACCAGGTGAAATCATCCGGCGGTTCGCACTGGGTCTGAATGGGCAGGTCTGGCACCCGCTGGCGAATGGCGGCGGCGCATTCGGTCAGGTAGGCGGCACCGCGATCGCTCGAATTTGGCGTGCCCGTGGTCATAATCATGTTCGTCACCCCATCGAGCCGCACGGCAGCTTCGGCCACCTCCGCGAGCTGCGCCGGGGTTTTGCGGGCAATGGTGCGCCCGGCATCCAGAGATTTCTCAATGGCGCAAAATTGGCAGGCGGTGGCGGGGTCGCGGTAGCGCATACAGGTCTGCTGCACCGTGGTGGCCAGCACATCGCGCCCGTGCAGCAGAGCAATTTTTGAGTAGGGAATGCCGTCGGCGGTGGTGAGGCCGTAGAACTTGGGCGGGTTGGGCAGGTCGATGGGGGTGATGGCCTCCCCCGATGCTTCTAGATGCAGCGGGCTAGCTTCCGTAGCCCTGATGGTGTAGGGAGAGCGGGCAGCGCTATCGGTGTAGACCGGCACCATGACCGTGGTGCCGTCGATGGTGATGGCGCGGTGGTCAGAGGGGCCTGCGCCGCCCCGCCGTCCTGCGGCCCCTGGGGTCGAGTCTACCAGCCGCAGCCCGTGGGTTTGTAGCTCAGTAATTAGCCGCTGTTTGTTCATGGCCTGCCGTTCAATACCCAATAAAAACCTGCGTCAATCAGCGCCACCCCTGACGAGCGACCCTTTTACAAAAAAAAATTTGACTTTGAAAGAAACCCGGTTTCTAACTCGCTGCTTGGCAACCCGATGAACTGGGTGACCAAGAAACCGGGTTTTTGAACCTACACCCTAGGTTGCGGGAAGCTCTACTCCGCTGGGAAAGGGGCTAACGGACTCTGCCTCCACAAGGGAAGCCTGTACTGCCCCATCGGCCAGGGGAGAAACCTCTCTGGCGGCGGGCGTTTCTACCACCGACCAGGGTTCGGCGTTCACCTTGAGGCGCAGCAGGTCGGGGCGGGCGTAGTGGCCCACCGAGTCCATCATCCGTTTGCGCTTAGTGATTAAAGAGAAGTCGAGATCGGCGATCGCCAACCCTTCCCCCTCAGTAATCGGCTCGGTCAGCGGCACCCCCTCCGGGCTGATGATGGCGGTGTAGCACCCCCCCGACAGCACCCGATGCAGATTCTCATCGGGGGTAATTTGCTGCCTTTGCTCTGGGGTCAGCCAGCCCGTGGCGTTGACCACAAAGCAGCCCGACTCCAGCGCGTGGTGGCGCATGGTGACCTCCATTTGGTCGCCAAAGATCTGCCCCACCATCGACCCCGGAAACTGACCGCAGTGGATCTGCTCGTGCTGGGTCATCAGCGCGTAGCGGGCGAGAGGGTTGTAATGCTCCCAGCAGGCCAGAGCGCCCACACGCCCCGCCGCCGTTTCCACCACCTTTAACCCAGCCCCATCGCCCTGGCCCCACACCATGCGCTCGTGGTAGGTGGGGGTAATCTTGCGCCGTTTGAGCACCAGGGTGCCGTCGGCGTCAAAGATCAGCTGGGTGTTGTAGAGGGAACCGGCCTCGCGCTCGTTGACTCCCAGCACCACCACCATGCCGTAGGACCTCGCCGCTCGGCTCACCGCATCGGTCACCGGCCCCGGCACTACCACCGCCTCTTCGTAGAGCCGCAGGTGCTCTTTACCCATGAGCACGGGCGGCTGCACAAAGGAAAAGTAGGGGTAGTAGGGAATGAACGTCTCTGGAAAGACAATGAGTTGGACGCCAGATTGGGCGGCCTGGGCGATGGTTTCTAGCACCTTTTCGGTGGTGCCTTCGCGGCTAAAGAGCACCGGGCTGACTTGCACGGCGGCAGCGCGAACGGTTTTGGTGTAATCCATGGGCTTTGTGGGTGGCAGGCGGAGGGGAATGGTGGGCAGTGCCCACCCTACGGGGCTGTTCCCCTCTCCCTAGGGAGAGGGGCCGAAGGTGAGGGCTACATCGTCCAGGTGTCGAGAATGAAGGCCCCTTCTTTGCGGTGCATGAGCACAATATCAAGCACGTCGAGGGGGCTAATGGGGCGAATGCCGGGGATAAGGGAAGGCTCGCCGTGGCCATAGAGCGCCTGGAGGGCAAAGCGACAGGCGTAAATCTTGCAGCCCATCTCTAGCAGCTTGACGACCTGGTTATTCATCGCCAAGTGACCAGGGAAAGCCTCGTCGCCCAGTTTGGGGAAGCCCCGCTGCACGCCCAGGGTGACGCCAGGGCCGTAGAGCAGCACCGAGGTCTCAAAGCCCTTGCGAATCAGGCGGGTAGCTTGCAGCAGGTTCACAAGACCAATGGAGCCTTCAAAGGCCACAGTGTGAAAGGTGACGAGGGCTTTTTCGCCCGGCTCGGCCTGCACATCGGGAAATACTTTTTCTTCGTAATCAACCAGAAAATCTCCAGCCTGGTGGGCTGGCGTAGTTACTTCGGGCATGAATTTTAGCTCCTCGCAAAATTGCTGGCAGCGCTGGATATCTGGCTGCTTATTTCAGCACCTTAGGGGCGATCTTTTAGAGTTCTCGTATCAGCAACTACAAACGTTAGAGGTCTGCCCTAATCAACAGGGGTAGGGGCGGGCCAGCGCTCTTAAACTCTCTAGCCAACGAGTACCCCTGTCGAAAGTGATAGGGGGTAGCGCCCAATTAACCCCGATCGCATCGGCAAGAGAGCAACAACAGCGCAATCACAGCCCCCCTCCCTCCCACTAGCGCTAGATCAAGGCTTTCGGTAGCCGCAGTTACAAGCAGCCCCAAGACAACGGCCTACGGTACAAAAAAGCAGACTCGCTCATTTCACACCACTCCCAGGTTTCACTATGGCTATGCACTATGGCGTAATCGTGATCGGCGGCGGCCAGGCGGGGCTGTCGATCAGTTACTGCCTCAACCGCTTGGGCATTGACCACATGGTCTTTGAGCAGCACCAGATCGCCCACTCCTGGCGCACCAAGCGATGGGATTCATTTTGCCTGGTCACCCCCAACTGGCAGTGCCAACTGCCCGGCTTTCCCTACCCCGACAATGACCCCGAGGGCTTCATGCCGCGCGACGCCATTGTGGAGTATATCGAGCGCTACGCCAGCCACTTCAACCCGCCCATCAAGACGGGGGTAAAGGTAGAACAGGTGAAATCTCGCGAAGGTCTTGGGTTTGAGGTCATTACCGACCAGGGTAGGTTTACCGCCGACCAGGTAGTGGTGGCCACGGGTGGCTACCACACGCCCAAAATTCCTCGCCTAGCGGAGCGGCTAGCAACCGATGTGGTGCAGCTGCACTCGGCAGAGTACCGCAACCCGGAATCGCTGCCAGAGGGAGCCGTATTGGTGGTAGGGACGGGGCAGTCGGGCTGTCAGATTGCTGAAGACCTGCACCTGGCGGGCCGCAAGGTACACCTGTGTGTGGGGGGTGCGCCGCGATCGCCCCGGCGCTACCGAGGCAAAGACGTGGTCGAATGGCTTGACCAGATGGGCTACTACGACCTGGCGATTGATGACCACCCGCAAAAAGAGACCGTGCGCCATAAGACCAACCACTACGTCACCGGGCGCGGCGGCGGGCGCGAAATTGACCTGCGCCACTTTGCCGTCCAGGGCATGGGTCTGCACGGTCGGTTGACCGATATTCAAGGCACCCAGCTGACTTTTAGCGCAGACCTGAAAAAAAATCTCGACAAAGCCGACGCCGTCGCCGAAAGCATCAAGCGCACCATCGACACCTACATCGAAAAGAACAATATTGACGCGCCCCTGGACCCGCCCTACCGCCCCATGTGGGAACCGGAGGCGGTTGACACCGGCATCGACTACCGCAAGGCCAACATCACCTCGGTAATCTGGTGCATTGGCTACGGCCTCGACTTTAGCTGGGTTGAGCTACCCGTGTTTGATGGCCAGGGCTACCCCGGTCACCGCCGGGGCGTGACCACCGCGCCGGGGCTGTATTTCCTTGGCCTGCCCTGGCTCTACACCTGGGGGTCGGCCCGATTCTCGGGCATTGCCCGCGACGCAGAGTATTTGGCCGAGCAGGTCGCCGCCCGAGCCGGGGGCAGTCATCTCCGTGCACTGCAAACCGTCAATGAGGTGGCGATCGGGTCTTAGACCATCTCTAGACTGGTGCATTGCTGCGCTGTTGGCGTTCGCGAAGCGAGCTGAGTCTAGGACTAGAAGTCCAAGGCTCAAAGCCGAAATCCTCTGAAGAGGATTATAAGGTTGACTATTGCAGTCTGCTTTAGCAGAATGGCACTGAATTAAGGCTGGTGGGCAGTGCCCACCGTACCGCAGATCAAGGCTTCTGGCGATCTGCGAGGGTTAATTTCAGCTTATTTCAGTGACATTCTTATAAGGCTGAATATTTCAGTCTGCTAAAGCAGACTTTTGCTATGAGCCAGGGATTTCACTCCTTGGCGGTTGTGGCCGCTACGAGCTTTGCAATTGAGGATTTCGGTTTTCGAGCCACCGTTGCAGCGAGGTTTGACTTTCTCCCGAAGGTTGCCCCAGCAGAATATTCTTCAAGCTAATGTCTTCATCAAGTTCTGGCCAGTGAATGCCTGCTTGGCTACCGGTTAATCGCCAGTTGTCTCGTTCTGCCGAGGTGCCATGGAGCAGCCGAGGATACCAAGCCAGTGGTACAGCGATAACGCGCCCATCAGACAGATCGACCGTAAGCAGATCGGCAGAAATAGAAACCTGCAGAATTTCAGGGATGCTGAGGATTTCAACCATTGAAGAAGTCATGCCAAGCCTCCAATAACTGCTGTTGGTTGTCTTCGGTCAACGTTTGAAGGCGGTTGATCTCGTTAGATGAAAACCCCTTGTTGAACTGGAGCCTCACTGGAGTCAGCCAAAACTTGGCCTCACTACTGTTGCGCTCAATATGAACGTGGGTTGGCTGATCGCGATCGCCCGCGTAACAGAAAAAACAATAGGGGCCAACGCGAAGTAACGTGGGCATTATGGTCGCAATCCGCTCTCAGACACTTCAATTGTATGCTTGCATCGCCTGAGGATTGATCAAGACTGCCCGAGTTCTTTAGATCTTAGATAGGCAGCCCGCACCGCCTGCATCAACGCCGATCGCAGCCCGCTCGCCTCCAGGGCAGCAATGCCCGCAATGGTCGTACCGCCGGGGCTGGTGACGCGGTCTTTGAGCATTGCCGGGTGCAGATCGCCCTGGTGCAGCAGTTCGCCCGTGCCGCGCACGGTGGCGATCGCCAGCTCCAGTGCGATCGCCCGAGGCAACCCCACCGCCACCCCGCCGTCGGCCAGCGCCTCAACCACCAGGGCAATGTAGCCCGGCCCCGAGCCTGAGAGGGCCGTCACCGCATCCATCTGCGACTCGGGTACTTCGACTACGGTGCCCACGCTGGCAAAAATCTTGCGGGCCTGATCTAGCTGGGCAGCGCTCACCGACTCCCCCGCCGCCAAGGCCGTTACCCCGGCCCCCACCGTAGCCGGGGTATTGGGCATCGCCCGCACCACTGCCCAGGCCGGAAATTCTTGCTCTAGCCGACACAGATCAACCCCTGCCAAAATCGACAGCAGCAGCGGTGCCGCCTCGCGGTTCGGATGCGCCAGATTCGCCGCCACTGCCGTCAGCAGTTGGGGCTTAATTGCTAATAAAACTATCTCAGCCGCATCAATTACTGACTGATTTTCTGCGGTGGTCTGCACGCCGTAGGTGTGGTGCAAGACTTCTCGCCGCGCTGCCTGGGGGTCGCTCACGATCACCGCCCCAGGGGAAAAAATTTCCTGATCAAGAAGGCGGGCAATGAGAGCTTCTCCCATCATCCCGCCGCCGATAACCCCAAATGTTGCCTCAGGCATAGTCATCCTCACCAATAACTCAACCGTTCGCGGCTGCTAGTGAAGACAATAACCTAAGGTAGCCCCCGGCACTAGACCGGGGGCAGTGATAGTCGCGTGTTAGTTAAGTGTGGACAGCGCTAGGCCATGCGAGCCATTGGCTCGGCACCCCAGGTGGGAGCGGGGGGCATTTGGCCAGGCATGGGCATACCCTGGGGCTGACCCATGAAGATTTCTTCTTCGTACTCGGTGGGGGTGCTCACCTGCACGCAGTTGGGCGTAAACAGGAAGATGCTTTCGCCGATGCGCTCTTGGTGCCCGTCGATGGCGTAGGTGCCGCCCGCCACGAAGTCAACGGCGCGCTGAGCCTGGTCAGGATCCATGATGGTGAGGTTGAGCACCACAGACTTGCGCTCGCGCAGAGCCTGAATGGCCTGGGGCATTTCTTCAAAGGAGCGAGGCTCCATCACCACCACTTCGGAGGTGCCGTTCATGGCACCAGGCATACCAATTACGTTGCTGGCCATCGGGGTCATTCCTGCATCAGTGGGCATCATACGTTCGCGACGGGGGCGTGCACGCCGCACCTCTTCGGGCTGAGGCTGCACAATGGGCTGGGTGTTCTCTTCTTGGTAGAGGTTTTGGTACTCCTCTCCATCCATTTCTTCGTATTCGTAGTCGTAGTCTGCTGGGTCGTTTAGGCCAACGAAGTCCCGCAGTTTAGAAAATACATTGCTCACAACTTACACTCCACGATGACTATCACTCAGGTAGGCCGACCCCGTAGCCAGTGGCCGATGGGGAGCTTCATGATTCGGGTTATCCGAGGCCATGATAGCGCCATTTTTCCATTTGCAACGGCTGTTGTGAAAATTAATGGGGTTAGCCTGGGGTTATCGGGTAATCAGCACCTCTAGGAGGGCAACTGACCGTCTAAACCTGAATTAAAAACCCAGTGGTAGAACGTCACCGAAATGAATCGTTTCTCTCTGAGCTAAAGCAGGCCTAGGTTTCTGCGACCTATCAAGTGCAGCCTGAGATCTGGGGGTTGCCCCCAGGCAGAACTCCACTGCTGAACCTGAATTAGATTTAATACCCTGTACGCAGAATATTGAGTCCACAGTATACACGAAATCTAAAAAAAGAATAGTCGATTCATAGTCAGTTAAAAATTTTCCGGATTACTTTTTGAATTGACGCCTGGGATAAAAAATCTATTAGCTCAAGTAGTACCGTCCCAAGGACTCTGGTGATCGCCTCAATCTCCTACTCCGAGCCGACCCTTGGGTTTAGTTTGAGTTGGTAACTAGCCCAGAAAATTGTCGCCCCCCTTACCCAGACTAGGGAGATTGGGGCCGAGGGCCAAACAACACCGTGCCCAGGCGCACCATGGTGGCTCCGCAGGCGATCGCCACCTGATAATCTCCCGACATGCCCATCGAAAGCTGGTCAATGTGCAGGCGGCTCAGCCCTTTCTGGTTAATCGCATCTGCCAGAGACTTGGCCTCGGTGAACAGGCCTTGCACCGTATCTGCAATGACATCTTGGGGGGGGATGGTCATCAGCCCGCAAATTTTGAGGTGGGCCAGCTGGTCGAACTGGGGCAGCGCAGCCTCTAGCTCAGCGACGTCAATGCCGTACTTGGGCGGGTCGGGCACTAGCTTGACCTGGAGACAGCACTGGGGAGTTTTCCCTAGCTCTTGGGCCGCTTGGTCGAGGCGCTCAGCTAGCTTGAGACTATCCACCGAGTGAATCCAGTCGAAGTGTTCGACGGCTTTGCGGGCTTTGTTGGTTTGCAGGTGGCCGATCAGGTGCCAGGTGATGTCGGGCAGGTCGGCGAGGTCGGCCTGTTTGGCGATCGCCTCCTGCACCCGGCTCTCGCCAAAGTGGCGAATGCCTCGCTCGTAGGCGGCGCGAATGGTCTCTACCGGCAAAAACTTGGTCACCGCCACCAGCGTCACCGTGGGGGGAAGCGCCTGGCGAATGACGTCAAATTGCTCGGGCAGGGCGCTGGTGGCAGCGGTCATTGAAAGGTTTGCTTATAGGTGTGCTGTAGCCGATCATAGTCGACCTGCTGGCCCGCCCGCCGCAAAATCCGCAGGCGGCTTTCGAGCATGAGTCGGGCATTGCTGCGGCCCAGGGGCTGAAACTCTAACCCCTCAACCGGCGACTGAGTGACCAGAAAAAATAGCCTCTGGGCGTACAGCGTGGCGTATAGCTCTTGCCCATCGTCTACCACGCATACTCTGAAGAGCAGGCCAAAATTTGGGTGATTGAGATAGGTTTCTGTGCTCATTCAAGTATGAAAGAAAAGTGCGTCTTTAGGACAGGATGATAGTTACGTCCGTCAAGTTCGTCACATGCATTTTAGAACCTGGTGGGCAATCTGCATGCATTCAGAGCCAGGGATAAGAGATTATGCTTAGTTGCTGGGTCTGTTGCGGGTTCTACCCCAGCCCCAGCGCCAGGAGTTGCGCCCTGGCTTTTTGCAGTGACTCCTGCCATTCTCGCTGCGGGTCGCTGTCGGCTACGATGCCCGCCCCGACTTGCCCCCAGACCTTAGAGTGGGTCAGTAGACTATCAGTATGCCCCAGCAGCAGAGTCCGAATCAGAATATTGAGATCTAAGTGACCCCGGCGGTCTAAGTAGCCGCAGGAACCGTAGAACAGGCTGCGGCGCACCGGCTCTAGGGCTTCGATGATTTCCATACAACGCACCTTGGGGCAGCCGGTGATGGTGCCGCCGGGGAAGACGGCGCGAATTAGATCTATGGCGGTGTGCTGGCGCAGCCTCCCTGAACCGCCCCCTAGCTCCCCCACCACGTTACTCACCAGGTGCATGACATGGCTGTAGTACTCGACCGTGAGCAGTTCATCCACCTGCACGGTGCCCCACCGGCACACGCGGCCCAGGTCGTTGCGCTCCAGATCGACCAGCATGATGTGCTCGGCCCGCTCCTTGGGGTTGCTGAGCAGGGCTTGGGCCAGCTCTACATCTTCGGCGGGGGTTGCACCCCGGGGACGGGTGCCGGCGATCGGGCGGGTTTGAGCCATGCCATCCTGTAGCTTTACCAGCCGCTCGGGCGAACAGCTGATCACGTCGCCCCAGGGAGTGCGCCAGTAGCAGGCAAAGGGGGAGGGGTTAATGGCGTGCAGCCGACGGTACAGCGCCCAGCTGTGGGCGGTGGTCTCGGTCGAAAACCGCAGCGAAAGGTTGACCTGAAACACATCCCCCGCTTGAATATGCTGCTTGGCGCGGCGCACCGCCCGCTGGTAGTCTGCCGCCGACATGCCCAGGGTCACAGAGCGGGGATCGCTCTCTGGCTGAGCGATTGGGGCATCTTTTGCAGAAGGGACACCGAGCCGCTTTTCCATATGGTCCAGCGCGTCTGGGGAAGGAGCGAACAGCCACAGCCGTTGGGTCTGGTGGTCGAGCAGAGCAAAGGTGGCTGGCTCATACCACAGCGCCACCGGAAAGGGCAGGGGGTCGTCGTTTAGGGTGGGCAGGCGTTCGATCTCCCAGGCCAGATCGTAGCCCAGCCAGCCCAGCCAGCCGCCGATAAACGGTAGGGTGGCCTCGGCAATTCCGGCGTCTTCGCCGACTAGCCCGAGCTGACTTCCTTCTGCTAAGCGCTCGGCCAGCATGGGCAAAATGCTCCCTACCGCAGGCGTCCACACCTGTGGAAGATCATCTACCAGGCGGGGCGGGCCAGCGCAAATTGAGTAGCGGCTGTGTACAGCATGGAGTTTTGCCGCCGCTGGCAGCGGATAGGGACTCTCTAACAGGGCCACCAGGGTGGCGGGGGTAGGGGGCTGCCGCAGCAGATCGCCGTAGAGGGATTGGAAGATGTCGCTGCCGGTGCGGTGGTTGAGGGGCTGCGATCGCACCCAACCCTGCCGCTGCTGGGTCAAATCTCGCCTCCCCAGACCCAGCGCGCCCACCAAAACACCACCAGCAGCCCCAGGGCAAACCAGTCCCAAGACCTGAGCACCATCTGGTACCAGCGCACCCGGTGCTCATTGGGGCTGGTGAAGCCGCGCACCTCCATTGCCGCCGAGATCTGCTCGGCCCGCAGCAGCAGGTTTTGCAGCAGCCGCTCGACCACCGCCAGCCACACCTGGGCCGAGCCGCGAAAGCCCAGCTTCTTCCAGTTGATGGCGCGGGTCTGCACCGATCGCACCAGATTCTGCACCTCTTCTAGCACCAGGGGAATGAACCGCAGCGATAGGGTCACCGTCAGGGCAATCTCGGTGACGGGCAAACGAAACCACCGCAGCGGGGCCATCAGGGCCTCTAGGGCCACGGTGATTTCTTCGGGGGCGGTGGTCAGCAGGTAAAGGTTGGTGCCATAGATCAGGGTAAACAGCAGCGTGCCAATGCGAATGCCCAGGTTGAGCGATCGCCGCGTCACCGTAATTGGCCCCCAGTCAAACACCTCGTAGCGGTACGACGTCGGCTGGGGAAGCTCTGGCAGCACCTCCGGCGGGTCTTCTAGGGTGGCCATATCGGCCGGGGTTGGCAGCCGGGGCGTCTGCGACACCTCCAGCCCGTCGGGCATGACAAACGTAAGCAGCATCACCACGCTGCTCAGCACCACCAGCCAGCCCATCTGCTGCCGCCACACCCGCAACGGGATCAGCGCCGCCAGCGTCAGCAGCACCAGCAGCGCCACCAGCCCAAGTCGCCAGTAGGCATTGGCCAAGATCGGCGTCACCAAAATGCTCATCAGCCAGGCCATCTTGACCCTAGGGTCAAGCCGATGCAGCCAGGTCACCGGCTGCTCCAGATAAAGGCCAATGGGAAGAGAGCGAAGAAGATCCATCGTATCGGTCTATGGGGTCAAGGGCTGAGTTATTGATGCTGCTATCGTCTCACAGGGGAAGGTAATAAATTTGACCATCCAGATCCTTTGGCATACCACACTCCAGAATCATGAAAAGATCTTCTATAACCCTCCCGATTGGCGCATTTGTAGGAATCTCAATCACCCATGGCATAGCGAGGTTTTCGGCTAGCCTTTCATAGGCATAGCGGGTGATCGTAGCAACATCATGGGTGAGCAAAATACGTCCCTCAGCAGCAGCCCATTCAAGCACAATAGGATCGTCTTCTCCTGATAACCCAACATCTTGGACTCGGACAATGTCAATATCTGGATTACGGCGCAACAAGCCTCGGATGATGGTGTTGTCTAAATTTTCATCAGCCAGCAACTTGATCATGCTTACTGCTCTACTGGTCGGGAAAGCAGACGATCCCGCAAACCCTGTGGGTCAAAACGAGATTGATTCACCCGGCGGGCTGCTTGCGCTTGTTGCTGCCGCTGCTGAAGATAGACTTCTACATCCTCTTGATGGTTGAGATAGAAGGCAATGGAGGCATAAACATCGCCCAGCTTTAAGGATGGATAGCGATAGACAATTTCTTCTGCGGTTGCTCCTTGCTTAAATACAGCAACCAGAGTATCTAAAGTTACCCGTGTTCCCCCAACTGTCACTACACCATCAGGATTGACAGTTAAAGGAGCAGGTTCGGCCAAGATTGCAAGAGTCATCTTTCAGAATTTTCTATCCAAACAGCATCAATAAGGCTTATGGGGTACAGGGAATAAATGGCTCATAGCTTGAGCAGACGCCTGACCTGAGCTAGGGCGTCTGCGCCTGGAATGGGTTGAACAGAACCATCTCGCACGTCATCGTGGCGGCGCTTTGCCTCAGCAACCCACGCGGCTTGAACAGCCGGATCAGTGTCAAACTCTAAGCTGTCCACCAGCTGGTCTGCGAGGAGCGCCCTCGCAGCACTCGGCAACGCCAGTATTTCCTGTGTAAGTTGCTCAATTGACCGCATAAGCCCTCTGAAATTCGGCGTTATACCTTCGTCGCCCGGTTGGGGTTGTTGCGCTCTAGATCGCGCATCGCCTTGCCCCGCCAAAAAATGCGAATCGGCGTGCCCTCAAAGCCCAGGTTCTCGCGAAACTGGCGCTCCACATAGCGGCGGTAGTTGTCTTTGAGCAGGTGGGGATCGTTGACAAACAGCGTGAACGAGGGCGGGCGCACGGTGACCTGAGTGCCGTAGTAAATGCGGCCCTGGCGACCCTGGCGGGTGGTGGGCGGTGTGTGCCACTTCACCGCGTCTTCGAGCACTTCGTTGACCACGGAGGTGCTGACCCGGCGACGGTGCTGCTCTACCGCGTGATCGACCAGCTCTAGAATCTTGGGCACCCGCTGGCCCGTTTTGGCGCTGACAAAGATGCGCTTGGCCCAGTCGAGGAAGTTGAGCCGAGCAGAAATTTGGTGGTCAAAGTCGTAGATGGTGTGGCTGTCTTTTTCCACCGCGTCCCACTTGTTGACGACGATGACGCAGGCGCGACCGTCTTCTTCGATGCGGCCCGCCAGCTTTTGGTCTTGTTCGGTGACGCCGTCGAGGGCGTCGATCACCAGCAGCACCACGTCGGCCCGGCGAATGGCCTTAAAGGCGCGGTTGATGCCAAAAAATTCTGGGCCGTACTCGACACTCTTCTTCTTGCGAATGCCGGCGGTGTCGATCAAGCGGTAGACCTTCTCGCCGTGCTGCACCTGCATGTCGATCGCATCCCTGGTCGTGCCCGAAATCGGGCTGACAATGGCGCGGGTTTCGCCCACAAAGGCATTTAGTAAACTCGACTTGCCCACGTTGGGCCGCCCCACAATGGCGACCTTGATCTCTTCTGTCTCTGCTTGCTCAACGGTTTCGGGCAGAAACTCCACCAGGGCATCGAGCAGCTCCCCCGTGCCGTTGCCGTGGATGCCGGAGACGGCGTAGGGCTCGCCCAGCCCCAGCTCCCAAAACTGCGCCGCCTGCACCAGGCCATTGTCAAGCGATTCGCACTTGTTCACCGCTAGCAGTACCGGCACCGACTGCTGACGCAGCCAGCTAGCAATTTCTCGGTCAGACTCGGTGGGGCCGGTTTTGCCATCGACTACCAGCACCGCCGCGCTGGATTCGGTGAGCGCCAGCTGGGCCTGTTCGCGAATGTAGGGCAAAAACTCGGTGTCATCGTCGAACACCAGGCCGCCGGTGTCGACCACCAGGTAGTCGCGATCGCGCCAAAAGGCGGACTGGTAGGTGCGATCGCGCGTCACCCCCGGCTGGTCGTAGACGATCGCGTCTTGGGCCCCGGCCAGGCGGTTCACCAGGGTAGATTTGCCCACATTTGGGCGTCCGATAACCGCAACAATTGGCAGAGACATGGCTTGGGCCTTTAGGCAGAGGAATGATTCGGCAGACCTGGAAGCCACACATTGCCAGCCGCCCAGATCATCAATGAGAAAATCTTCTCAATCTTTCCATTGTAGTCAAGAGATCACGGTCTGGGGAGCCGAGGTGAGCAAAGGTTGACCTACAGCAGGCGGCTGAGACTCAGCAAAAAGCCAGGAAGAACGGCTTCTCCAGACAGCGAACTAGGATTTGCCAAAATTTCGATGGGTTGCTCTGGACGGTAAACCTCCACCTGTTTGTCTTGGGGGTTAATCAACCAGCCCAGGCGCACACCGTTGTCGATATATTCCCGCATTTTGGTCTGGAGTGTGGTCAGGCTGTCGGTTTCAGAGCGCAGCTCGATGACAAAATCGGGCGCAATGGGCAGAAACCTGCGCCGCTGCTCTGGCGTTAGGGCATCCCAGCGAGATTGCTCGACCCAGGCGGCATCGGGGGAGCGATCGGCTCCATTCGGCAGTTTGAAGCCAGAAGATGGGCTGAAAACAACCCCCAAATCACTTTGCCGATTCCAGCTCACCAGCTCAAAGGTGAGATCTGCTTCACGTTTGCCGCCCTCGCCGCCGACTGGGGACATGACAATTAGCTCTCCACTGGCGGTGCGCTCAAACCGGACATCAGAGTTTCGCTGGCAGAGCTGAAAAAATGCCTCATCGGTCAGCGCCAGGGAGGGGGGAAAGGTAAGGGTAATGGCTGTCATGGGCGTAGCCTCAGTGATTGATCAAGGCCCCTGTCTGTAGTCTACCTCTTGGCTTTGACCGGCTGTAGGAGGAGTTAAGACTACTCCTAGAAGCAAATCTATGTAAGTCAGACTCAACAATAGTGAATATTGCCCACTCTGCACGGACGCCACAGGCCAAACATCAGAGGGGGGTTATGCCGCTAGGATTTTGTCGTCTAGGGCAAAATCGACTTTCGCTTTGTCGGCCCCGGAGGCCTGGTAGTCGTTCTGGAAAGAATCCTTCAGCCCCGCCACCAGGTCGTAGGTGGGTGCCCAGCCCAGCTCGGCCTGGGCCTTATCAACGGCTGTAAAGAAATGCTGCACCCGCATGGGGAAGGCCTTGGCCTTGCCAAAGTCGAAGGCTTTGGGGTCGTAGTGGACGATCTTGAGATTGTTAGCGTCTTTTCCGGCGGCTAGGGCGCAGGCGCGGGCCAGCCCGTCGAAGGTGACGGCCTTTTCGCCAGAGATATTATAAATCTGGCTGATCGCAGTTTCGTTTCCCAGTACCGCCGCCATCGCTGTCGCCAGGTCATGCACATGGCCCAGCTGGGTCAGATGCATGCCGTTGCCGGGGATGGGAATGGGGCGATCGCGCACCACCCGGTCAAAGAACCAGGCTTCGAGCGGGTTGTAGTTCTGCGGGCCGTAAATATAGACCGGGCGCACGGAGGTAAAGGGCACCCCCTGGGCTTGCAAATAGGCTTCGGTTTCAAACTTGCCCCGGTGGCGGCTTTTAGGGTCTACCGCATCGCCTTCGATGTGGGGCATCTGGTCAGACTTGAGGTAAACCCCGGCGGAGCTGACGTAAACAAAGTGCTGAAGCTGGCCGCCAAAGAGCTCGATCAGGGGCTGGGTGTCGCTCAGCTCGCGCCCGTTGTTGTCGAAGATGGCGTCGAAGGCTTCGCCCGCCAGCTGGGTTTTGAGGCTGTCGGGGTTGGTGCGATCGCCCACAATGGTCGGCACCCCGGCCACTGGGGCAGGGTGATTGCCCCGGTTAAACAGCACCACCTCGTGGCCCTGCTCGATCAGCAATTTCGTTAAATAGACCCCAATAAACCGGGTGCCACCCATGACCAGTACGCGCATTGCCATCTCCTTGTCTCTCATCAACGTCTCTCATCAACAGCCGTGCTAACCAGCGTCTCCAAGACTGACTGCAAAGCCCGCTGAACTTAATGTCTGTATATTAAGCTGCGCCGATCCCCAAAAATCTCCTGAAGAATCAAGGATTGTGGGGCCTAAACCCGTTAAGCAAACCAGTAGATCATCGTCTAGACCTTACGCCAAGGGGGAGAACCCGCCTAAAATGTGATGAGTTGAGCATTGGCCTCAGCATCCTATTCGAGATTGTCGTCACATGCGTGAGCTGGACAACGCCTACCGAATTCTAGATCTAGAGCCTGGTGCCTCTCTGGAGGCTATCAACCAGGCCTATAAGGATCTGGTGTTTGTCTGGCACCCAGACCGCATGCCCCAGGACAATGAGCGGCTGTACCAAAAAGCCCAAGAAAAAATCAAAGCGCTGAATCACGCGCGCGATTTGCTGCGATCGCACAACCGCAGTGACAGCACCAGCTCTGCCAGCAGCCGCTACGGCACCCCCAGCAGCTACCGACCAGCGGCCAGCTACGGCAGCGCCGACTACCGCTCCACCTACAGCAGCGGCTACAACAGCAACGGCTACGGCAGCGATCGCTCCCAAGATGCCGACAGCAATGGCGAGTCAAAAGCGGCCTCAAACAATCGCTACTACCGCTACCAGCGCAGCGCCTACTACGGCAGTGGCCAAAGCGACGGCTCCGCCAGCACGTCTGGCAGCACGTCTGGCAGCACGTCTGGCAGCACGTCTGGCACCGCATCCGGCAGCAACGGTCAGTCACAAACCTACCGCCAGCGCCGCGATGCCGCCGCCGGGGTGGGGGGAGACAAAGGCTCATCTAACGACAGCGCCAGCACCCAGGCCAAGTCTGGCACCAACGGCCAATCGTCTGCCAGGCAGGCCAGCGCCAACCCCGCCAACGACTCCTATAACAGCTACAACGCCCACACCCGCAACGGGGCCGCCAGCACCCACCGCTCGCGCCAAAGCCCCGACCTCAGCGGCACCGACATGCGCGGGGCCAACCTGCGCGAAAAAGATTTTGGGGGCCGCAACCTCAGCGAGGCCAACCTCAGCGGCGCTGACCTCAGCGATGCGTTTTTGCACAAGGTCAACCTCAACCGGGCCAACCTCAGCAAGGCCAAGCTGTTTCGCGCCAACCTGCTGCAAGCCGACCTCAGCCACGCCAACCTGCGAGAGGCCGACCTGATTGGGGCCGACTTCAGCGGCGCTGACCTCAGCGGGGCCGACCTCAGCGGGGCTAAGGTGGCCGTTGGGGGCCGCACCATGGTCAAGCTCACCGGCACCATTCTCACCGGGGCGATCATGCCCGACGGCTCCATCCACGATTAATTGCCATCGTCAACCAGCCCTGTCAAGGTTGGGCGGATTGAGGGGGCGAACCCTCGGATTGGCCGCTGAGCCTTGGACTAGAAGTCCAAGGCTCAAAGCTGAAATCCTCTGAAGAGGATTGGGAGCCGAGTTCCCCAGTCTGCTTTAGCAGACTTTTGCTATGAGCCAGGGAGTTCACTCCCTGGTGGTTGTGGCCGGAGTCCCTAGCCTATAGGCGTTTCGGGAACAGTTTGGTCACATTGACAGGGCTGCCCATCATCAACCTAGAAACTGGGTTTCTGAACCGGCCAGATAAGCCACAGCATTAGCCCTCAATAAACCCGGTTTCTCTGGCTGGGCGAAGGATTTTCTAGGCGCTGGGGCTCAGCGTCTGGGTAACGGGGGCCGCTGCGCTGGCTTTTTCGGCCATGTCCTGTAAGCGCTGAATGCGGTCTTCGGTGGAGGGGTGGGTCATAAACAGCGTCATCAGCCCTTCCTTGGAAAGGGGGTTGACGATGAACAGCGGCGCAAAGGCGGGGTTACCGTGAATGGGAATCTTTTGGCCGGTGGCTTCGAGGGTTTCGAGCGCCCGCACCAGGGCCAGGGGGTTGCCGGTGATCTCGGCGGCCCCGGCATCGGCGGCGTACTCCCGCGTGCGCGAAATGGCCATGCGAATCAGCCCAGCGGCCAGGGGGCCTACAACCAGCAAAAACAAAATGGCGAAAGGGTTATTGCCCCGCCGTCCCACCCGCGCCACCGGAAAGTACAGCGCCCCCAGGGTGAGAATGCGGCCCAGGTAGGTGAGCGACCCGGCCAGGGTGCCCGCCACCGCCTGGGTGAGGGTGTCTCGGTTGCGCACGTGGGTGAGTTCGTGGGCGATCACGGCGTCGAGTTCATCGGCGGGCAGCAGGTCAAGGATGCCTTTGGTCAGCGCGATCGCAGCATGCTGGGGGTCTCGCCCGGTGGCAAAGGCATTGGGCGACTCGGAGGGCACCAGGTAGAGGGCTGGGGTGGGTAGGTCGGCGCGATCGCACAGTTTTTCCAGACGCGCGTACAGCTCTGGGGCCTGATCGCGGGGGGTAGGCTGAGCCTTAAACGCCGCCAGTGCCGCCTTATCAGAGTAATACCATGAGCCAAAGCTGCTCAGCGCCGCAAAGCCCAGCCCGTAGACCAGCCCCGTTTCATCGCCCACCAGCAAGTAGCCCGCCAGCACAATCAGCCCGCTGAGCAACGCCAGCAGCGCCAAGGTTCTGAACAGATTCATCCCAGCCATAGATACCCTCAAGCTCCGGTGTTTGCTCTATAGCATCCCAGAGGTGACCGCTGCTAAGGTCTACCCCAGGAGGGAAAAGTGAGACCAACCGATCTACCGTTCGCCAATTTGCTGTCGCCACAGGGCCTAGTACAAATAGAATTCCATACACTCATGCTGCTATACCAAGTCCAACTCGGGATCTGTAGTTTTCCCACAGGCAGAACTCCACTTCTGGACTTGGATGAGGTTTATTCGACCGGGCAGGATTACTGGCCTAGGTTTTTATAGTCGAATGTCGGGGCCGATCAGGTCGGAGAGTTTTTCGACGCCGTAGAGCAGCATGGCGATGCGCTCTAGGCCAAGACCCCAGGCGACGGTGGCTTTTTCGCCGCAGCCCAGCGGCTCCAGCATTTCTTGGCGAAACAGGCCCGAGTTGCCGACTTCAATGTAGCGATCGCTTGGCGAATGGTAGGCAAACACCTCCAGCGACGGCTCGGTGTAGGGGTTATAGGTGGGTTTAAACTTGAGATCTTTGAAGCCCAGGCGCTCGTAAAAATAGGTGAGGTAGCCCATCAGGGTGCGCACGCTGAGCAGCTCGCCCACCACCACGCCCTCGATCTGGTGAAACTCGGCCAGGTGGGTGCGATCGACGGTTTCGTTGCGAAATACCCGGTCAATGGAGAAATACTTGCCGCCTTGGCCCTGGAGCTGGTGCAGGCGGCGGGCGGTGGAAGTCGTGGTGTGGGCACGCAAAATGGCGCGGCTGGCTTCGGCCTCGGTCCACTGACCGCCGTAGTTGGCTTCGTGGACTTGCTTGACCCGCTGCACCAGGGCCGCATCCTCCGGCAGGGGCAGGGTTTGGGGGTTGGCCAGGTAAAAGGTGTCTTGCACCTCGCGGGCGGGGTGATCTTGGGGGGTAAACAGCGCGTCAAAGTTCCAAAAGGCCGACTCCACCATGTAGCCCGACATTTCGTCAAAACCCATGTTGAGAAAAATATCGCGGATGCGCTGAATGCACTGGGTGAGAATGGTGGGCCGCCCGTAGGCTAGGTCGGGCACCTCGGCGTGAATGTCGTAGGGCTTGAGGTCGACCTGCCGCCACTGGCCCGACAAAATCAGCTCGCTGGTGAGGCTGGTGACCACATCGCCCAGCTCCAGGCTTTGCAGGGCGGGCAGCACGGTGAGGCTGTAGTCTGCCTCGACTCGGCTGGTAATGTAGCCCTGCTGTTGCAGCCATTCTAGGGATGAGGCTGTGCCCTCTGCTAAGACCTCACCCGCTGAAATCGCCGCAAATACTGCCTGCCGTTTCTGGTAGGCCCTCAGCACCGATGACTTCAGCACCGCCACCCCGCCCTCGCCATCCCCATCCACCAGATCGACCGCCTGCTCGCGCCGCAGGGCACCGTAGTTGAGGCTAAAGGCGGAGCCCAGCTCGGCTTGCAGAGTGGCGCGACTGGCAAAGTTTTCGGTGTCAGCATCGCCCACCCCCTGCAACAGCCGATCGGCCAGCGGAAACCCCGGCAAAACCCCGTCTAGCACCTCGCCCTTGGCGGTCAGTGCCCAGGTCTGCTGACTGTGCTCTTGCCGCTGCACGTAGCCGTCAAGGGCACCGCTGCGCAAAAAGCCGTTGATAAAGTTGAAGTCAAACCCGGCCTGGGCACAGAGCGATCGCAGACTCTCTACCCTGGGCTGCCCCTGCAAGAGTTCTACAAACTGCCGCTGTTTGCCCGTGAGCTGAAGCAGATTGAGCATAGCCAAGCCCCAAACATGTTCTTTAAAGACAGATCCCAAAACCTCTAACAGCCTACCAATCTTCAACAGTTCCCAAGGGTGAGGATTGATGAAAAGATAGGTGCAGCAAGTCTAGATCGAGATCCGGCGTTGTCCCACAGACAGCAATCCACGTCTGGACTTGGATGAGGTTTAAAATTGCAAAGGCTCTCCCCATGACCGAAGACCCCTCCTCCCCAGAAC
>QBMN01000033.1 GCA_003241845.1 Shackletoniella antarctica
GGGCAGGTCTTGGGCTAGGCACAGGTGGGCGATCGCCCGCCCAAACCCATGCCCATGGCCCTCACTGGGTTCTATTGAACTGGCTACCCCGTGGGCCAGCTCGTGGGCCACCAGCCCCGGCCAGTCGGCGGGCACAATGCGACCTGGGTCAACCATCAGGGTAATCGGCGTGGTGCGGCGGGTGCAAAACCCGTCCACCCCCGCCTGGGGAGCGATCGGGGCGGCAAAAATCTGCACCTGAGGCCGCTGGGCTGGCTCAAAGCAACCTAGCAGATCTTCTAGAATGCCGTTCAGCCGTTGGTTGACCCGGTGAATGTGTTGCCCGATCCAGAGCAGGGCTACCCCCGGCGGGTCGGCCACCTCGGCTAGGCTAACCCACTGGGGCTGCACAGCCAGGTCTCGGAGCACCCCCATATATTGCGCGCCTCGGAGGGCTAAATCGGTGGCTGGCTGGGGAGACTGTCGCCAAAAACCAGCCTGGGTGAGGGCGGTTAGGTCGCGATTGTGGGAAGCGGAGGGGCGATCGCCATCCATACATCGGGCTGCCTGCCTGGGGCTGGTACAGTGACCAAAATTTTCCCATACTTTTTCCGCACTATCTCTGCGATTGGTCACCGACGAACACTCTAATGGCAATATTTTCGCTAGGGTGGGCACAATTGATCAAACATCTACCCCAAGTCCAGCTCGAGATCTGTGGTTTTCTACGGGCAAAACTCTACTTCTGGACTGGCATGAGGTTTACTGCTGGTGTCTGGCATGGTTAGCCCAGGTTCTAGCCGCTCTCATGCTGAGCGTTATCTTGTTCGTAGGGCTTCTTCGAGCCGGCTTAAACGATAAATCTTGTCAGTATTGACGGTTTGCAGCACATATTTTTCCTCAGTCAACGGGTCGAAGTTATATATTTAATAAAGAACCTTAGATAAAGCGCAGCATTCACTCCCCAGATTCATGGTTGTCACCCCTAGACTCAGCTCCATTGGCCAGCGCCCCCGCACCGGGGATGCCGAATCGCTGAGGAAAATTTTTACCGCCGTAGACGCAACCAGCTGCCCTTACACCTACAACTTTCACATGCACACCGCTTGCTCCGACGGCAAGCTTGCCCCCGCCGCCCTGATGGAGCAGGTGGTGGAGATCGGCCTACAGGCCTTTGCCATCACCGACCACCACACCGTCAGGGGCTATCGTCAAGCCAAAGCCTGGCTAGAAGACTGGCAGTGGCGCAATCCCACCTCCCTTCGCAGCCGCCGGCAGGGGGGGGCCGTTCCCCGGCTATTTACCGGCGTAGAGATCACGTCTATTTTGGCAGAGACCGAGGTGCACATCTTGGGCTACGGCTTTTCGCCTGGTCACAGTGCCATTGAGCCTTACCTCCAGGGCCATGCGCCCAGGGGCGATGATAAACTGGCCGCCGCTGTGATTCCGGCGATTCAGGCGGCGGGGGGGATTGCGGTGCTGGCTCACCCCGCCCGCTACCGAGCCTCGGCCCAGGGTCTAGTGCCCGTTGCGGTCGGGTTAGGGATCGACGGAGTTGAAACCTACTACGCCTACGCTAACCCCGAAGATTGGACCCCCTGCCCCCGCCATACCCCCACGGTGGAGCAGCTGGCCAGAGACTATGGGCTATTGACCACCTGCGGTACCGACACCCACGGGCCTAGTCTGCTGCGGCGACTCTAGGTTGCTATGGTCGCCTACTCCACTCTCAAGCGCGTGCTTGAGCACGATATCAGACAGCAAGAGGCCCGCTACGGCCTGATCAATGAGGCTTTTCACACCCGCGTCTGGCTTTACCCCCAGCCCACCGAGCGAGTGTGTCTGCTTTTCCATGGCTTTACCGCTGGCCCTCACCAGATGGCATCCCTTGGTCAGCACTTTTACCGCATTGGGTGCAACGTGGTGGCCCCGCTGATGCCCGGTCATGGCCGCGCCGGAACCTGGGATAAAGCCAACCCGCCGCCGCTGCCCACCGACCCTGAGACCTACCAAAAATTTGGCACCCAGTGGCTCAACCTGGCTAGCCGGTTAGGGCGGCGGGTGACCGTGGCGGGGCTATCGGGTGGCAGCACCCTGGCCGGGTGGCTGGCCCTAGAGAAATCTGCCCAGGTAGATCGCGCCGTGCTCTGTGCCCCCTACCTAAGCGGCAGCAGCAAGGTGATTGACCTATTTGTCAAAAAAGTAGACACCTACTTTGCCTGGGCCGCCCCCGACGGTCAGGTCATGCCCGACCCGTCTCTGGCCTTGGGCTACAGCGGCTTTGCCACCCCGGCCCTGCGGGCGGTGCTAGAGCTAGGGCAGTATTGCCAGCAGCGGGTCAAGCAGGCTCCGATCGCACCGACTTTCACGATCTCCAGCGAGAGCGATCGCGCGGTGAGCAACGCCGATCACCGGCATTTCTTTGCGGCGGCCCTCCAGCACCAGCCAATCAGCTGGCACATCCTGTTCAACCGGGTGCTCGATATTCCCCACACGATGATGACCGAACGGGAGGGCAACCGTTACCAGCACCTGCTCAACGTGCTCATTCAGGCCTTTGTGGAGAGCGACCTGACCTGGGCTGAGGTCGAAGAAATCGCCTACCGCATGACCCAAAACCGTACCTTTAATGCTGTGGTGACAGATCTGGGCTGGCAGGCCAAGTGCTCACTCGCGATGCCTGCCATGATCACCATGGTGGATAAATGGGCGATCGCGGTGAAGCGCAGCGCAGGCGGCAGGTCAAGGCTGCCGCGCGATCGCTAGCTACCGCCGAAACACAAACAGGTTCCCCGTGGCCCCGCGCCCAAACCGCAGATCTTCATCCAGGTACGAGGTGATCCACAGAGCCTCTTGGCGAAGAAACTCCAGCACCGGTACGGTGATTTGGGGCAGGTGCAGCCCGGCGATGCCGAGCAAGCGGGTGGCCTGCACGCTGATGGCCCCAAAGCTGACCCGAGCGCTCTCACCTTCGTCGTAGGGCTGCCAGATGCCCTGCACGGTGGCGGTGAGTTCGCCAAAGAAAGGGATCGACAGCACCGCGCCATTTTCGGTGCCGATGGCCGCGCCGTTGCCCTCGGGGCCAGTCAGCCGCTGCCACACCCGCTGGATGCTGATGGGCAGCGGCCACTGGCGGTTGATGCGGCGGGTGACCACCGTGCCCCGCGAAGCGTAGACCATGGCCCAAGACCCCAGCAGCATCGGCCAGTGCTCGGGCCGCAGGGGCTGGTCGATGGGGGTGAGCGGCTCTAGCTCACAGATGATGCGATCAATATCCGGGTGCTCACCGGGCAAAATGGCGTCTTCTGTTTCTAAAGCATCGATCTGCTGGAGCAGCTGAATTTTGAGCTGGGTGCGGCGGGTATAAAGAGGCGTCATGGCAGCAGGAAAATGAAGGGCATGGCCTGATTTGCCTCTGTCCGTTGAGGTGAACCATTGAGGCGCATGGGGGCCTAAAGTTTTAGAGTACCCCCGCTCAGCCATACCAAGCCCAGTTCGGGAGCTAGAATTTTCCCCAGGCAGGATGTCACTGCTGGCCCTAGATGCAGTTTAGATCGGCTTTTCTAGGGGCAGGGGCACGCCGCGAATGGAGCAGTCGAGCAGTTCCATGGGGTGAAACAAAGGCATGGATTTCTCCTGCTTTTCCATGTGCTGCTGAATTTGCAGCGAGCAGCCGGGGTTGGGGGAGGCCACCAGGGCCGCGCCGGTATTCAGCAGAGTTCTCACCTTCATCTGGCCCAGTTCTGCCGCCACCTCGGGGTGCAGCATGTTGTAGACCCCGGCGCTGCCGCAGCAGAGGGCGGCGTCGAGGGGTTCCCGCAGGCTGACGCCGGGGATTTGCTTGAGCAGCTGCCGGGGCTGCAGGCTGATCTTTTGGCCGTGGAGCAGGTGGCAGGCGTCTTGGTAGACGATGGGCAGGTTGCCCTCGGCGATCGGGTGCAGAGGGGTGACTAAGCCCACCTGGGCGAGAAACTCTTGCACGTCGCGCACCTTGGCGACGAAGGCTTTGGCCCGCTCGCAGTATTCCGGGTCATCCTGCAAAATATGGTGGTATTCCTTCAGGGTGTGGCCGCAGCCCGCCGCGTTGATCACCACAAAATCGACCTCGGCGGCCTCAAAACAGTCGATCATGCGGCGGGCTAGCCCCTGGGCCTGGGCCTCCTGACCCTGGTGGGCGGGCAGCGCCGAGCAGCACCCCTGCTCGTGGGGAATCACCACCTCGCAGCCGTTGGCAGCCAGCACCCGCGCCGTGGCGGCATTGACATCGGAGAAAAACACCCGCTGCACGCAGCCCAGCACCATGCCCACTCGGTAGCGCTGGGTGCCCACGGCGGGAACTAGCTCGGGCAGGTCGTCTTGAAAACTCTCGGCGGTGATCGGCGGCAGCAGGGCATCCATGGCCGCCAGGCTGGGGGAGAGCTTGGCCAGCAGCCCGGTTTTTTGCACCAGCTTAGAAATCCCCAGCTTTTGGTACAGGTAGAGCGGCCCGGCCACCGCCCGCAGCCGGGTGGGGTAGGGGAACAGGCTGAAGATCAGCGATCGCACCAGCTTCTCCATCAAAGGTCGCTGGTGGTGGCGCTCCACCTGGGGCCGCACCGCCGCGATTAGCTGGTCGTACTGTACCCCGGAGGGGCAGGAGGTGGTGCAGGCCAGACAGCCCAGGCAAGAGTCAAAATGCTTAGCCGAGGTGGCCGACAGGGGCGCTTCGCCGTTGTTGATCGCATCCATTAAATAAATGCGGCCCCGGGGAGAGTCCATTTCGGTGCCCAGCACTCGGTAGCTGGGGCAGGTGGTAAGACAAAACCCGCAGTGCACACAGGCGTCGATCAGCTTGGGGTCGGGGGGATGCTGGGCATCAAAGCCGTTGGCAAGACTGTCGGACGTGGGCCAAGCGGGGGACGCTGAAGACTCAGAGGTAGGCATGGAAACGCGGGTAAGGGCTATGTTTAGGCTAGCGCGATTCCGGAACGGATACTCGTTCCGAGTCAGTTTCCGAACGCTCTGCGAAACGCCCGCCTCTTTGCCTTCTCGCAGGCGCAAATCCCGCAATGGGCGCAAATTTCCCATGCTATCCCTCGGCTAATTGCTATAGTGGCGAAAAATCAACCCTCCCCTGGGTGGAGGTTAATTTGGTCAAACCAACCCTAGATTCTCTCCGGCGTGTCGGCGATGCCAGCACACTGCTTATGCAGCACGGCGAAAGCCAGATTGCCCAGCCGCTGGTGATCGGCGGCGAAACTATTCCCCGAGGCAAGCGGGTGCGGCTCGACCTGCCCGTAGCCCGCCTTACCACTGGCACCATGATGTCGCTGCCGGTGACCGTGATCAGCGGCAAAAAACCGGGGCCGCGTCTGTGGCTCAGCGCCGCCATCCACGGCGACGAGCTAAACGGCGTCGACATCATTCGTCGGGTGGCCAAGGCGCTCAAGCCCCACCGCCTCAACGGCACGGTGATCGCGGTGCCGGTGGTGAATATCTTTGGCCTGCTGGAGCAGTCGCGCTACCTGCCCGATCGCCGCGATCTAAACCGCTCCTTCCCCGGTTCGGCGCGGGGGTCAATGGCCGGCCGCCTGGCCCATCTCTTTATGACAGAAGTGGTCAGCCAGTGCACCCACGGCATTGACCTGCACACGGCGGCGATTCATCGCATCAACCTGCCCCAGGTGCGGGCCGACCTGCAAGACCCGGCCACCTACGCCTTTGCCCAGGCCTTTGGCGCTCCGGTGATCATCCACGCTTCCCACCGCGACGGCTCCCTACGCCAGGCCGCCGCCAGGCGCAAAATTCCCACCCTGCTCTACGAAGCTGGAGAAGCCCTGAGGTTCGATGCCCAGGCCATTCAAACCGGGGTTGACGGCATCTACCGGGTGATGGCCTACCTGGGCATGTATGCCCCACCCGAAACCACCGCCCCCACCACCGTAGAAGCCCGCGAAACCCGCTGGGTGCGCGCCTCTCGCGGCGGCATTTGGCACCGCTCCATCGCCCTGGGGGACGAGGTGAAGCAGCGCCAGCCCCTGGGTTTCATCAGCGATACCTTTGGCGACAAGCCGGTGCAGGTGCGCAGCCCCATGGATGGCCTGGTGATTGGCCATGGCCAAAACCCGCTGGTGAATCAGGGCGATGCCCTGGTGCATATCGCGCGGGTGACGGCAGAGGTCGGGCCAGACTTGTAGGATGAGCAAAGCGCTCCCCGCTTATTCCCCGCCTATCCTCGGCCATGCAGCGATTTACCCAGCTCTTTTTAGATATTGACGCCACCACCTCGACCAATGAGAAGGTGCGATCGCTCCAGGCCTATTTTCAAACCGCTGACCCCGCCGACAAGGTTTGGGCGCTGTACCTGCTGCTGGGCAAGACCCGCCGCCGCACGGTGACCTCGCGGGTGCTGCGGGACGTGTTTTTGCAGATTTCTGACATTCCCGAATGGCTATTTAAAGACTGCTATGCCCAGGTGGGTGATTCTGCCGAAGTGATCGCCCTGCTGCTGCGGGATGTAGACCTGTCGGGACAGTCCCCAGTCAGTGGCGAGTCCCCCCGTAGGGGCGCACTGCTGTGCGCCCCCACCATCCCCCTACACCAGTGGATGGAGGCAATTATCCCTATGGCAAAGGCGGCAACCGACGACGAGCGCAGAGATCTGGTCGTCTCCTGGTGGGCGGCGCTCGACAACACCGAGATCTTGGTGCTCAACAAAATTCTCACCGGGGCGTTTCGGGTGGGGGCCTCGGCCAAGCTGGTGATCAAAGGCCTCGCCGCCGCCACGGGGGTCACCGAACCGGTGCTGGCCCACCGCCTGATGGGCGACTTTACCCCCACCGTCGAGTTCTACGCCACCCTCACCAGTGAGGAAGCCACGCAAAATTCCCCCAGCCAGCCCTACCCGTTCTTTCTCGCCACTTCCCTAGACGAAGCAAAATTCCAGGGCGAAGACTTTTCCCGCTGGCAAGCCGAGTGGAAGTGGGACGGCATTCGCGCCCAGGTGATCAAGCGGGCCGACCAGGTGTTTATCTGGTCGCGGGGGGAAGATTTAGTCACGCCCCAGTTCCCTGAGATCGAGTCGATGATGGAGAACTTTCCCAACGGCGTGGTGATGGATGGGGAAATTCTCTGCTGGCAGGACGGCAGGCCGCTGTCGTTTAACCATCTGCAAAAGCGCCTGGGCCGCAAAAAAGTCAGCAAAAAGGTGATGGCCGACAGCCCGGTGCACTTCATCGCCTACGACCTGCTGGAGTCGGGCGGGGTAGATTTGCGGGAGAAACCCTGGGGCGATCGCACCCACCACCTCACCACCCTGCTGAATTTACACACCGCCCCCAACCTGCACCAGTCCACCCTCCTCACCTTCAATACCTTTGAAGAACTGGCGGCGCTCAGGGCCAGCGCCCGCGACCACGGAGCCGAGGGGCTGGTGGTGAAGGCGATCGCCAGCCCCTACCTGGTGGGCCGCAAGCGGGGCCACTGGTGGAAGTACAAAGTTGACCCCATGAGCCTCGACGCCGTGCTGATCTACGCCCAGGCGGGCAGCGGCAAGCGGGCCAACCTGTTCACCGACTACACCTTTGCCCTCTGGCAGGGCGAGACCCTGGTGCCCTTTGCCAAGGCCTACAGCGGGTTGGATAATGCGGAGATCGACGCGCTAGACAAATGGATTCGCCGCCACACCACCGAGCGCTTTGGGCCAGTGCGATCGGTCGAGCCGCTGCATGTGTTCGAAATTGGCTTTGAGGGCATTGCCGAGTCGACCCGCCACAAATCGGGCATTTCAGTGCGCTTTCCCCGCATTTTGCGCTGGCGAAAAGACAAACCCGCCGCCGAAGCCGATACGCTGACAGCGGCCCAAGAACTGCTGGCGACCCTGCGGTGACGGGCAATATTTCTCAGCTCAGCCTCTGCGGCTGCCGCTCTGCCATGGCTCTGGTGAGATCTTGGGATAAGGGACGTGAGCCTAAATAAAGTACCGGAGGCATTGATCACTGTAGGGTGCATTCGCGCAGCAATGCACCGATAGGCAAGATGGCAGTTGGTACCTTATTTTCTTGTGAGTCCCTAATGCTCCTGGGCCGCGTCAATCTAGGGCGTCTAACCCCTGGCGGGCGTAGCGCAGGCGCAGTTTTAGCCCTAGGGTAATCTGCTTAAATATCCAATAAAGGCTGGCCAAAATCACAAAGGTCACCACCATCACCGCCGCCGGACGTCGGGAGGTGAGCAGGTTGAGGGTGTCGGCCACCACACCCGTGGGGTCAACCACCAGATCCCAGCTGTTAAACCGCAGGAAGCGCCCCAGGTAGATGCCCACAGCGCACAGCGCGTGGATGGTCAGCTCCGTCGGCAAAATTAGCGCCCTAGCCCCCTGGTGATTGAGATAAATTGCCAAATTGAGAATAGAGACCACGTAGGCCTGAAACCCCAGCAAAATGGCCGTAGCGTGAATTGGAATAAACACCAGCGCCACCACCCCCACCGGAATCTGCCCCGAACTGGTGCCCCTAATCAGATGAATGATATCGGTGAGGACATAGGGGGCATTGGGCAAAAAGGCTAAAAACACCGCTACCCCCACCCACCACAGCCAGCCCGGCGTTGCCCGCTGCTGTTTGAGAACCAGCCAGCTCAGACCAGCGGTCACCGCCAGCAGCGTCGCCAGCCACAGCAGCCGCAGCTGGGTGACAGTGCCCCCATCGCCCATAATGTTTAACCAGCCCTGTACTACGCGGGGCATTCTCGGCCAGAGGCCCACGATGCCAATGGCCGTCACCAGCCCCCAGGCGGGCCGTAACCACCGCCGGGAAATAACCGCCGGACGAAACAAACTAAAGCTCAGCAATAGCGGCACAAAGGCTAGGAAAAGGTTCCACCAGATCCAGCCGCTGTAGACGTTGTTAAAGGCACGGGCAATGTCGAGCAGGAGCGATCGCATGGGGGTAATTTCAAAGGTGGCCCTAACTTAATCTAAATCCTGCCAGCGCGATCGCCCTCCTCCCCCCATCCCTAATCTTCCGGTGTCTTCCTCATCCCGTACGGGCGCACTGCTGTGCGCCCCAACCCGATCTCACCCACCGTACGGGCGCACTGCTGTGCGCCCCAACCCGATCTCTCCCCCATCCACGCTATAAAAGAAAAGCCTCAATCACCCCCCATCGCCATGCCAGACACCCCCAAACGCCAGGGCAACACCACCGAGCACCTGCTCGCCACCCCCAACGGCGGCCAGGCCTACACCGCCTCGGCCCAGTGGCAAACCCTCTACGAAAACGATCAGCCCGTGGCCGAGCTGTTCCACGTGGCTTACACCATTGGCGATCAAGACCCGGCCCAGCGACCCATTACCTTTGTGTTTAACGGTGGCCCTGGGGCGGCCTCGGCCTACCTGCACATGGGTGCCCTGGGGCCGCGCCGGGTGGTGTTTAACCCCGACGGCAGCCTGCCCCGGCCCCCGGTGCAGGTGACCGACAACCCTGAGAGCTGGCTGAGCTTTAGCGACCTGGTCTTCATTGACCCCCTGGGCACGGGCTTTAGCCGTATCCTGCCCAAGGCGGGCGATCAAGCCGATGCCTCAGGGGAAAATGCCGCCAGTGCTGCAAAACCCGCTGATAAATCAGCCGACAAGCCCGACGATAAGTCAAAGAAATTCTGGACGGTTGAGCGCGACCTCAACGCCCTGGGCGAATTTATTCAGGGCTATCTGTCAGCCCACCACCGCTGGCTGTCGCCGGTCTTTATCGCCGGAGAGAGCTACGGCGGTTTTCGGGTGGCCAAGCTGGCCCGCAAGCTCCAGCAAGACTACGGCGTGGGCCTGTGCGGCGCGATTCTGATTTCGCCCGTGATGGAGTTTATGCTGCTGGAGGGCACCGACTACAGCCTCAGCGGCTGGGCCACGGTGATTCCTTCCATGGCGGCGACGGCGGCGCACCACGGGCGAGTGGACACCAGCGACAGCCCCGCCGCCCACGGGGCCAAGGCCGCCGACTTTGCCCGCAAAACCCTGATCCCGCTGCTGGCCCTGGGCAGCACCGCCCCCGCCGCAGACCAGCAGCGGGTGTTTGGCGAACTGGCCGCGCTGATTGGCCTGCCCCCCGAGGTGGTGCAGCGCCACCGAGGCCGCATCGACATTGCAGTGTTTGCCCGCGAGCTGCTGCGAGCACAGCAGAGAATTTTGGGCCTCTACGATGGCTCGGTAACGGCGATCGACCCCTTTCCCGATCGCCTGGTTCACGAGGGCACCGACCCGACCCTAGAGGGCATCGATCGCCTGTTTACCGGGGCCATCAACAGCCACCTGCGCTCTACCCTGGGGGTCGAGACTACCCTCACCTACAACCTGCTCAGCTTTGAGGTGTTTAAAGCCTGGGAGTTTTTGCCCGAGAGCGAATACCGCCAGGGCTTTGTGGGGTCTGTGGATGATCTGCGGGTGGGCATGGCCCTTAACCCCTACCTTCAGGTCTACATTACCCACGGCATCTATGACCTGGTGACGCCCTACTTTTCGTCAGAGCACCTCAAAGACCTGATGAACCTCAACCCTGAGCTGCAGTCAAACCTCACTCTGCGCCACTTTCAGGGGGGCCATATGTTTTACACCTGGGAAGAGTCGCGGCGGCTGTGGTTCGAGGACATGCAAAGGTTTTACCAACAGGCCAGCTAAAAAAAACCGACAGGCCCCAAAGGACTCGTCGGTTGGTTGTGTGTTCCCTGTAGATGACTCGGCTAAAGTTGAGTCAACCTTAGTATCACGGGAATGTTCCTGAGAACCTAGCCGATTGGTCACTCTCGCTGGTGAGATTGATCACAATTGGTCTTAAAGCTACGCCATTTGGCAGATGACAGGGGTGGGGCGATCGCCCAAATGATCGCGTTTTAGGCGCCTTCACTCTGATTGCGCCGGGGCCACTTTGGGGCAAAATTAGGAGCATCAGAAGCGTGTATCCCTCTTTTGCAGGTGCCTACGTCATTCCCACGCAGGTGGGAATCCATTCGGGAGCAAGATGTCCGTCGTGGATTCCCGTCTGCACGGGAATGACGGGCTAGCTAGCCGTCCGAATAATGCATTACAAATTCGGGATGCGCTGCATCAGAATCATTCCGCTCACGCTACAGGGACAATAGCCATGACCGATTTACCCATAGGCCCACCGGAAGCTCTGGCCAGCATTGCCATGGTGGCGATCGCCGCCGACGGCTACCTCGCCGACCAGGAGGGCCAAGACATGACTATGCTGCTGTCGCGCATGGCCCTGTTTAGCAGCTACTCAAGCGACGATCTAAATCGGTTGTTTAACGCCACGCTCAATCGGCTCAAACAACAGGGGCCAGGGGTGTTGGTTAACCAAGCTAAGACCGCTCTTCCCCCAGACCTGCGGGAGACCGCCTTTGCGATCGCCACCGACCTGGTGCTCTCCGACCGCACGGTCACGCCCCAAGAGCAGGCGTTTCTCGAAGACCTCTACCGCATTCTTGAGATCCCCAGCGCCCTGGCCCACCAAATTGTGCAGGTCATGACCATCAAAAACCGGGGGTAGAGGTTCAGGCGCTCTAGTTTTTGGCAAGCAGGCCAGATCGCTACAATTGAGCCAGAGCGATCGCCCCTGAGGCCAACACCGATGATTGCCGTCCCCAACTACATCAGCACCGAAGAATATCTCACCCTCGAACACCAGAGCAAACTCCGCCACGAGTATCGGCGCGGGCTAGTGTACGCCATGGCGGGCGGCACCGACAACCATGATCGGATCGCGTTTAATCTGCTTAAACTGATCGACAACCACCTCGGCAATGACTCCCGTTGCAGGTTTTACTCTGGCAATGTCAAGGTCAACTACCGAGATGACTTCTACTACTATGCCGACGCGTTTGTCACCTGTGACCCACGAGATCGCAGCGATCGCTATATCAAGCGCCACCCCAAACTGATCGCCGAAGTGCTCTCGGCCAGTACCCAAGACTTTGATCTAGATGAAAAATTTATCGACTATCAGCAGCTTGCCTCCCTAGAAGAATACGTCTTGATCTCCCAGGCGGCGCAGCGGGTAGAATGCCGTCGCCGCGTCCGGTCGCACCGCTGGGAGACCGTCGCCTATCAACCGGGCGATCGCGTTGTGCTCACCAGTATTGGTCTAGAGTTTGATTTGTCTGAGCTATACCGTGGCCTTGACCCCCAAAGCTAAGTGGCCCACCCATCTACTCCCCACTCCCCTCCTTCCCCGTCCGTTCAAACCCCAGCTCAATCAGCCTGTCCACCAGTTCCTCAAACGACACGCCGCTGGCCTCCCACATCATCGGGTACATGCTGGTGGCAGTGAAGCCGGGCAGGGTATTGATCTCGTTGATGAGAACTTCGCCCGTGGCCTCTACGTAAAAAAAGTCGACCCGCGAGATGCCAGCGGCATCCACCGCCTGAAAGGCCGTCACTGCCATCTCCTGGATGCGGCGGCTGACATCCTCGGGCAGGTTGGCAGGGATAGTGTGCTGCGACTGGCCGCTGGTGTATTTGGTCTCGTAGTCGTAAAAGTCGCTCTGGAAGGCGATTTCGCCCAGCAGCGAGGCCCTGGGGTGATCGTTGCCCAGCACGGCGCACTCGACCTCACGGGCCACCACTCCGGTTTCGACGATAATGCGGCGGTCGTAGCTGGCGGCGCTGTCGAGGGCGGCTTCGAGTTCTTTGCGGCTGGTGGCCTTGGCAATGCCCACCGATGACCCCAGATTGGCGGGCTTGACGAAGCAGGGGTAGCCCAGCTCAGCCTCGATGCGATCGCCCAGTTTTGGAAACACGCAGGGGTTTGACCACACCTCGGCTCGGCTCACCGCCAGGTAATTCACCTGGGGCAGCCCCACCTGGGCAAAGGCGGTTTTCATGGCGATTTTATCCATGCCCACCGCTGAACCTAGCACCCCAGAGCCGACGTAGGGCTGCTGCATCAGGGTGAAAATTCCCTGCACGGTGCCGTCTTCGCCATTGGGGCCGTGGAGTACCGGAAACCAAATGTCGATCGCATCCACCCCCTCAAACTGGGGCAGGCGCAGACGGGGCGTAGAGACTGAGGCGCTTGAGGCCTCCTGGGGGGGCAGGCCAGCGGCCAGCACCGCCTCGGCCTCTGGGCCAGCCAGCCACACCCCGTCTTTGCGAATGTAGACCGGCTGCACGGCATACTTAGTAGCGTTTGCACCGCTGGCCAGGGCACGGGCGATCGCCTGGGCTGATCGAATCGAAACCTCGTGCTCCCCTGAACTGCCGCCAAACACTAGCCCTACCGTTACCGTTGCCATAATCTACCTTCGCGCCAATTGCGGTTAGGGTATCACAGCTGCGATCGCCCGCTGCACCTTCCCTGGGCCAAGGCAAAAAAAAAGCCTTGAGATCCCTCCAGGTATCTCAAGGCTTAATAATCAGGGTGCATCTACCTTTCTTTAATACGCCGGTCATCTTCCCCATCCGGATGGTTGGCTAAATATTTTTTCTCGCGTTGGATGAGCCATATTTTTTGGCCTGGTCGAGGGCAGGCAGTTGAATCATCGGCAATAACCAGGCTGATGGCAGGCCGCAGTGAAAAACGGTTCGCCAGAATTAATCCAGAATTAATCTAGCCAGTATTTAAATTAGGGCGGGGCTGCGGTCAATTGTTCATCACGGTGCATAATGCGATGGATACCTGGTGTGGCAGAGTGAGCGGTGAAATATTTTTTTCTTTCAGATGGTTGGACAACGGGCCGGGTATGGGAGTTTGGCGGTCTGTGGAATGAGCTGGGCTGGCAGCGCAAACCCCACATGCGTCGCCTTAACCTATCAATTCAAGAACAGGGCGAAACTCTGTGGCTATACCAGGTCGAAGAAACGGTGCTAATGGTCGAGGTCAAGCCCGAAAGCACCACCAGCACCCCCATTGGCCAGGTGGTGCTAAAGCGGCTGATTACCGCTGAGCAGGTGATTGAGCGGCTGTGCGCTGTGCCTGAAGGCCTGGCCTAGGCTAAACCAAACTTCCCTAAGGTTTGCTAAGCGCTGGCGTCTACTGGGGCACCAATCCCCCTAAGCTGGTATAAGTCGGTACAAAAACCAGGGGCTCTGGCCCCCCTGGGTCTATTTACCCGGTTTTTTCACACCTCGGATTTCGTATTTTAAGGACATAGAGCGTTGGCAGTTCTGGCAATTGTGCTGCTGCTGGTGGCAGCTTATCTATTGGGGTCTATCCCCACGGGCTACCTGGTCGCAAGGTGGGCCAAAGGCATCGACATTCGGCAGTGCGGCTCGGGCGGCACCGGTGCCACCAACGTGCTGAGAACCGTCGGCAAAGGGGCGGCGATCGCCGTGCTCCTCATCGATCTGCTCAAGGGGCTGCTGGCGGTGCTGCTGGCCATGGCGACCTGGCCCCAGGTACTGGCTTTGGCTCCAGATCTAGCCCCCGACTGGCGGCCCTGGATACTGATGCTGGCGGGGCTGCTGGCGATCGTGGGCCACAGCAAATCGGTGTGGATTGGGTTTGCCGGAGGCAAGTCTGCGGCCTCGGGGCTGGGGGTGCTGCTAGGGCTGGCCTGGCCCGTGGCACTGGGAGCGGTGGCGGCCTTTGGCCTTACCCTGGCCCTCAGCCGGATTGTATCGCTGGGGTCGATCGCAGCGGCGATCGCCACCATGATTCTCATGGTGGCGACAGGTCAGCCGCTGCCCTACATTGTGTTGGGTGGTCTGGCGGCGCTCTACGTGATTTTGCGCCACCGCAGCAATATCGAGCGCCTGCGCCTGGGCACCGAACCCCGCCTAGGTCAGCAATCCACAAACCACGGCAGCTAGTCGTCCCCAGCTCTCGGGTAGGGTTCTCGCCCCCACCTCCAGAGTCCTATCCCATCCCAAATCCCCATCCCATAACCCCGATTCCCAAAAGACAAACCGTAGGGGCGCATTGCATGCGCCCAATCATGCGCCCGGTCACGCACCCAGTTAAATCGGGGGTAAACAAACAAGATTTAGTCTCAGAGATCAGCAATCGAACCACAAGCCCCGCCAAAAAAATCCCAGGGCCGCTGCCCTGGGATTTTGTCAGTATTCAGGAAGGCTGAAAACCTCGGGGAATCCCCAATAGAAATTCCCCTGCGCTACGCCTGATCTACATAGCCAGATCGGGGGGTAGAAGCACCTGATCGATGGCGTGGATAATGCCATTGCTAGCTTGGATATCAGCTCCAGTCACCATGGCCTGGTTGATCATGACTTCGCCAGTGGCATCGTCAACCTGTACCGAGATTGGAGAACCAGCGGCACTGGCTACTTCACCCGTCATCACGTCAGCAGCGGGCACTGCGCCCTCAATCACGTGGTAGGTCAAAATCTGACGCAGCGCGTCCTGATTCTCAGGCAGCAGTAGCTCTTCTAGGGTGCCAGCGGGCAGCGCCTCAAAAGCCGCGTTGGTAGGGGCAAACAAAGTCAGAGGCCCATCGGCAGAGAGAGTATCAGCCAGATCAGCGGCTTGCACAGCTTCAACCAAAATGCTGAAGTCATCGTTGCCAGCAGCCACGTCAACAATACTGCCGCCTTCGCCGGCAGAGTCAGGTGCTTCGGTAGCCATGGGATCTTGAGACATGGGGTCTTGACCGGGAGCGGTGTCTGCGACGGGCTCGTTGGGCGCGCCACAGGCCGCCATCAGAGCGGCTGCGCCAACGCTGGCGAAACCAACCATCCATCGCTTGGTTGTTGAGGAACGCTTGGTAATCATGGTGAAAAGTCCTTACACTCGAAAAAGTATGCGCAGATGAACAAAATTTCTTCGAAATCAGCTCATCTGAAGCACTCGACCTACCCTAACGAAGACAATAGTGGCTCCCCTCTGTCGAAAGACAGAACCCAAATGTTTCCTAAATTCCTAGTTTTTTGCCCGGAAACCGTAGTCTCACCTCCAGGCAAAGGTCTCGCAATTGCCCCTAAATCTCTGAGGGCGGAGCCTTTGGACCAGCGCCAGCGGCGTCATCTAAGCGCTCTTGGCGGCGGCTTTGCAGGGCCAGCAGAATCTGCTGGTGACGTTCTCGATTGATCGGGTAGCGGTAGCAAAACCACAGCCCTCCCGCCAGCAGGAGGGCAGGCAGCGGCCCAATCAGCAGGCGAATCGCCCAGAGGGCGGCCTCGGGCTGGCTCTCGGCACTGGCCACGTAGCCCGTCCAGCCCAGCACCTGACCTGAGATAAATAGCGCCATCGCCAGGCCCAGCTTTTGCAAAAACACCAGGGCGCTAAAGTACAGCCCTTCTCGCCGCAGGCCGGTTTCGAGTTCGTCGAGGTCAACGACATCGGGCAGCATGGCAAAGGGCACCATGTACAGTGTGGCCACCCCAATGCCCGCAATCACCCCCAGGGTATACATCCAGGCCACTTGCCCCGGCTGCACCGTGGCCAAGCCGCCCAGGGCAAAGGCCGCCAGGGGTGCCCCCATGAGAAACACCGTGCGCTTGCCGGTGCGTTTGGCCACCCAGTCCCAGCCCCAGAGCATAGTAATCGCCGTGCCCTGCACCGCCAGGGCCATCTGGGCAAAGTGGGTGGCGGGCAGCTGCATGTAGGCCCCCACAAAGTAGGGCAGCATGGCGGCGGTCACCTGCACACTCATCCAGCCGCAGAGGTAGAGGCCCAAAATTTGGCGAAAGGCCCGGTTCTTAAACACGCTGCGCAACTGGGGCAGCAGCGCTGGGGACTCGGCGCTGCCGACCAGGGGGGGCCGGCCCCGCTGCACCTGCCAATAGCGGCGGTAAGTGCCCGCCACGCACAGACCAATGATTACCACCGCTAGGCTGGCCGACAGCGCCCCCAAAATCACGTACTGGCGGGCGGGGTCGGCCACGCGGGCAAACACCACCTGGGCCATCAGCAGCGCCACAATGCTGCCGCCGATGCTAAAGGCCGACTTCATGCCGATCAGGTCGGTGCGCTCGTCGTAGTCGTCGGCCAGCTCAGCCGCCAGGGCCGTATAGGGCAGCTGCACGGTGGTAAAGGCCGCAAAAGCAAAGATCGACAGCGCAATATAGTAGGCAAAAATAGCCCACTGGCTGGCAAAGGGCGGCACCGTCCACAGCAGCACCGACGAGATCGCCAGCGGAATCACGCCGCCGATCATCCAGGGGTAGCGGCGACCCCAGGGCGACACCGTGCGATCGCTCAGCCAGCCAATCAGCGGATCGTTGATCGCATCCCAAAAGCGACCAAACAGCAGCACCGCCCCCGCTAGCGCCGGGCTTAGCCCCGCCACTGTGGTAAAAAAGTACAGCACAAAAAACGCCGACAGACTGGCGGGCACTGCCGCTGCTAGCTCGCCAACGCCGTAGGATACTTTGACCGATAACGGCAGGGGCGGCAGCTTAGGCAACGGGGTTAACTCCAGGGCGACAGGGCATCATCATGCCACAGGTTTAACGTCTCTTCAGGTTGTCTTCAGGACATTGGCCCATGGCGGCGGCTCGCTCGGCAGTTATCGCCAGAGCCGCCGCCATGGTTTTAGCCTCATTCTGCGCGATCAATGCACGGTAAAATAGCGGCTGTACCGTATGGGGGAGTAGCGTTCGTGACCAGGGTAATGACAATGGGCACCCAACTCTGGGCGGCAATGCTGGTGGTGGGGCTAGTCGCCTGCGATCGCGCTGACACCACCTCTATGCCCCTCAATGAAGCCCCAGCCGCTCCTACCGCTGAAGGGAAGGCCCGCCGCCGCCGCCCGAGGGCGCTTTTTTGGGCCAAATGGCCCCCGCCCAAACTAGCCAGCTCACCAGTTTGGGGGTCGAGGTCGTGGTGCCCGGCCAGGTGCCGCCGTCGTTTTCTATCGTAGAACTGCGGGTTGAACAGGGCGACCCTGGCCCCAGCTATCTGGTGGTCTACCAAAATAATCTCAACCAGTGCTTTGCCGTCGAGTTTGCCGCCGAGGGCATTGGCGACCCCCCACCCACCGAGAACCGTGTGCCGATTCAACCGCCCTTGTTTGGCGATCCGGCTGGTGATTCGGCTGGCGATCGGGGCTACGGTCTCAACTACGGCCCCTTTGCCGAGGCCGACATGCAGGCTCAGTTTCCCGAATCCAACCTCTTCACCGACTGGATGATTGGCCCCTCCGGCGCTTATCGGTTGATCGGGGCGACCTATATCGGCGAGCTTTTTGAGACCCTGCGCGGCTGCGAAGATATCGCCCCCGAGGAGGCGGTGGCCCTGGCCGAGTCGCTAACGGTGCTGACCGCAGACCCCATGGGAGAGCCGCTAAACCGCAATCCCTAGCGGCTGCAAATTCACCGGCAGCAACGGTTTTAGGCCAAATTGCTGAGCAGGCTGCATCAGTTCACGGGCAACTTAAAACAGTAAGAATGTCTCTCCATGCGCTGCATCGGAGAATGCGCTTTTGTTGTATTTGGGTTGTTGCGATGAAATCTTGGACCGGTGCTGCTCTCATTACTGTGCTGTCGATGGCGGCGATCGCGCCCTCCCCTGCCCAAACCTCATCACCAGTGCGCATCGGCAACGGCAACGTTGGCAACGGCTCAGCCTACGAACTTTGGCGCATGAACCGAGGTAGCAGCTTTCAGCTCAAGGTGTGGCGAGGCGCTAGCCCTACTTCTGCCTCCCCGACCTGTACCTATAACTTTGCGTCGAACCGAGACGCCATGGCCTTCTGGCGAGAGATCTCTAGACTACAGGGCTGCCCAGGGCAGGGAGCACAGGTTCAATCGGCCAACCCAGGATCAACCACGCGGTCATCTACAAGGTCTAGCCAACAAGTTACCCGCATTGAAACAGTGCCCGGTACACCGACTGCGACGCAGCCCGCAGCTCTAGGTAATGTAGAACGAGAGATTTTGGCGCTGGTCAATGCTGAACGTCAAAGAGCTGGTGTTAGACCTTTGAGCCTTAACTCTCGGCTTACCACTGCCGCCCAGCGCCATGCAGAAGATATGGCTAGAACCCGTCAATTTAGCCACACTGGCTCAAACGGCTCCTCTGTACGAGATCGTGCAACTGCCAGCGGGTACCGCAGCTCCTACGTGGGTGAAAATATCGGCATGGGCTACATCAATGCGACGGCCGTTATGAACGGCTGGATGAACAGCCCCGGCCACCGCCAAAATATTCTTAACTCTAACTACACCGAGCTAGGGGTAGGCCTAGTCCAGGGGCAGGGAGGTCTTTACTGGGTACAGGTATTTGGCAAACCGTAGCCGCAAAGCCGCTAACCTTTTCATCGGTGCTCCTTGCGGTTGGGGCAAGCTTAAGCTCCTGCGCTGATCCCGGTATCGTGAGAGAATGGGTGCTAACAAATTGCACCTTCTAGATTAGGACCCTTGGCATGGCCGAAATTCAGTTTGCCCGTGGCGTTGCAGAACCCGTAATCCCTGATGTGCGCCTTACCCGAGGCAAAGATGTTACGGATGGCACGGCTACCTTTTACTTCGACCATCCCCAGGCGCTTTCGCAGCAGGAAGGGGTTGAGATCACCGGCATGTACCTGGTTGACGAAGAGGGAGAGTTAAGCAGCCGCGATGTCAACGGCAAGTTTGTCAACGGTGAGCCGGCAGGCATTGAGGCCGTCTACGTGATGAAAAGCGAAGCCGAGTGGGATCGCTTCATGCGGTTTATGAACCGCTACGCCGAGCAAAACGGCCTAGGCTTTACCAAGAGCTAACCCTTTCTGCTCATTCTTGCGGCCATGGCCCATCCCCAGTCAGTATCTAGATCGGTGTGCTGTGCGGTAGTGACCGTCAGCGATACCCGCACCGTAGAGAGCGATCGCAGCGGGCAGATCATTCAAGCCCTGCTCACCGAGGCGGGCCACAGGGTGGCCGACTACCGCATCGTGCCCGACGAGCCAGATCGCATCGCTGACCTCTGCCAAACTTTGGCCCAGCGGGCCGACGTAGACGCCATTGTGCTCACGGGTGGCACCGGCATTGCCCCCCGCGACACCACCTACGATGCCATCGCGGCGCTGCTGGAGAAAACCCTGCCGGGGTTTGGCGAACTCTTCCGTCAGCTCAGCTTTCAGGAGATCGGCTCCCGCGCCATGGCCTCCCGCGCCGTGGCTGGAGTGGTGCAGTCAACGCTGGTTTTCTCGATACCCGGCTCTAGCAAGGCCGTTACCCTGGCCATGGAGGCGCTGATTTTGCCCGAGCTGCCCCACCTGGTCAGCCTGCTGCAAGACTAAGGGGGAAGGGTTGCGGTTCAGGGTTTCAGGCGCGCGGTCAGGCCCTAAACCTGGCACCGTAAACCCCGGCTAGCTCTGACCTCTAGTCATTTAAGTGGATTTGGCTCTATGACCTCCGCCCCTTTGACCCAATGGGCACGCCTGCTCAAAAACCAGGGCATCTGGGTGGGGTTGTTTACCCAGCTTACGCCCAGCGGAGCAGTCCTGCAAGACACGCCCTCGGAGGTGGCGCTACTGCCCCTCAACCAGGGCAACACCATGCGCCAGACCATTCGCAAACTGCCCCCCGGTCAGCCAATTAGCGAAACGGTGTTTGAATATAGCTCCCTCGGGCGGGGGGTGTTGTTTTGTCAGACGGGTGCCTTTTCCCAGGGGTCGATTCAGCGCAGCCCCGTAGGCGAATTTGGGGCCGAGCTGGGCCTGATCCACGGGGCCGAGCGGCTGCGAATTGCCCAGATCTTCCCGAAGCAGCCCACCCTGGGCAGCCTGACGCTCATTCGTGAGCACTTAGCAGGCGCAGAACCTGCTGACCGCCCAGATCTATCGACGGCTCAGCTAATCGGCACCTGGCTCGGCGAGGCCGAAACGGTTTACCCCGACCTCCAGCCGCCGCAGACTGTGGCAACCCGGCTAGAGATTCAGCAGGTGGGGGCTGACATCACCCAGAGCCTGTTTTTTGGCAACAGCCCGACTATTCAATCACGGGGCCAGCGGGCTGGCTCGGTGCTGCACTTTGACCAGGGCAGCCAGCCGGTTACGGTGCTGCTGCTGCCCAGCGGGGCGTCGGCCAGTTTCCCCACTGAGATTCAGTCGGGGCAGGGGTTGTTTCTCGAAGCGGGCTGGCTGATCACCCCTACCCTGCGGCAGCGGCTAATTCGCACCTACAATGCCCAGGGCACCTGGGCCAGCCTGACGCTGGTGACTGAGCAAAAACAATAAAGCAACCGTTCTGGCGATGGCTACACCAAACCAAGTCCAGTTCGGGATCGATAGTTTTCTTCTGGCAACACTCTATTTCTGCACTGGGCTTTGGTTTATTCTCCCAGTACCTCCAGCACCACCTTGGGCTGTAGCTTGGTCTTAAACCACACCACCTGGGCCGGGACGTTGGCGATATCCACTCCGGCTTTCTCCAGGTTGAGCCGCTCTGACACCGCCAAGATCAGGTTGTCGCGCCCTGACTTGCGCACCTGGGCAAATTTTTTGCGCAGATACTCGGGCCGCCAGTAGCCGACAATTTCTAATAAATACTCGCGCCCGTCAGGATGCACCAGGCGGAAGTCTGGAATCATCACGCTGCCCGGCAGCGGCACCAGATCGACCTCTCGCTCCAGCCGCCAGGGGGTTTTGGCGGGCCACCGGGCCACGAAAGATTCTTCAATCATGCTGTCGTAGGGCTTGCCGGGGGGGTAGTGGGTGACCAGGCCGCAGCCGCTGTCGAGGGTAAACTGGCGCGGCTTTACCTGCTGGGTGTAGCTGTCTTTCATCTGCAAGGTCGCCGTCAGCCGCCACTTGCTGACGTGCAAAACGGCGGGGATCAGCTTGGCGATATCGACCCCGTAGCGGGTGCTGGGTTTAAACAGGCTGGAGGGGCCGTCGATGGTGATGGTAAACCCCTGATCGGCGTCGCCCTCGATGTAGGTCATCAGCCGAAACAGCTTCAGGTAGCGAAACATTAGCTTGTACTCACCGGGGTCGTTGCGGTAGAGGTGCATGACCAGGTCGCTGGCCTTATAAAACACTCCCTGGGTTTGCGACAGGTTGTAGCGGTGGATCAGGGCGTCGGGGGTCGGGGCCTCAAACTCGATCAGAATATGGTTGTCGGGGCGATCGGCGTATAGCCCCTGGCGTAGGTCAGCCACCGAGACTTCGCGATCTAGCTCCTCAGAGAGCTGTTGCCCTAGCGCCTTGAGGTGATCGCCAGCCGCAGCCGGGGATGGTATTGCCTGAGCGGCCAGGGCAAACACCCGCTGCCGCAGTTCGATGGGTTCTAGCGGGCTAACCGCGTCAAAGGTGGCAAAGCTGTTGCGCAGAATGTGGGCCAGCCCCCGCTTGATGCGGTAGTTGGTGTCTTCGCCCTCTAGGTCTTGCAGCTGGCGGTTGAGGTCGCCCTGGGTGCGGCCCACCTGCTGCTGAAACAGCTGGATTAGGTCGGCGGCGATCGCCCGATTCGCCTCATCCAGCGCCAGCCGCTTGGGCTGCAACCCCTCCCCCTGATACCGATAGATTAGTAGCTCGCTGGGTAACGTGGCGCTCACCTCCTAGAATCGTTCGAGCGGGCTGCCAAGCCCCTAGGTCTGCGGCCTGAATTAGCCCTAAGATGAACCACAGTACAGGACTGCATCCGTGCCCACGAATCTTAGCGGATCTCACCATGCTTAACTTCCAGCCCCTGGGGTTTATTCAGCAGGCCCTCGCCACCGACCTGGGGGTGATGGCCTACTACACCCCCGGCGGCTGGCCCTGGCAGAGTGAGGCGGCGGCAAGCCCGCCCCTGGTGTTTCTCCATAGTCTTGGGGGCGGCTCCTCCGCCTATGAGTGGTCGCAGGTCTACGCGGCCTTTGGTACCACCCACCGGGTGATCGCCCCCGACCTGATCGGCTGGGGCCAGTCAACCCATCCTGTCCGCGCCTACTCCACAGAAGACTACTTCTACATGATTACCCACTTGCTTGAGTCAGTGGCCGAGCCTCCAGTTTTGGTGGCAGCCACCTCGCTCACCGCTGGTGTGGTCATCCGCTTGGCAGGGATGCGTCCCGATTTATTCAAGGGGCTATTTCTGGTGTCACCCTCCGGCAACAGCGATTTTGGCCGCGACTACAAAGCCAGCCTGCCCGCCCTGCTGGCCGGCATCCCCGGTGTAGACAAACTGCTCTACCAGGTGGGGGCAGCTAATGAACTGGCGGTGCGATCGTTCCTCTCCACCTTTCTCTTCGCTGACCCTCGCCGCATCAGATCAGAGACTGTACAAGCCTACCTCACCTGCACCCAGCAGCCCAACGCCGAGTACGCGGCCCTGGCCTCGTTGAACGGGGCGGTCAGCTTCGACCTATCGCGCTACATTGCTCAACTGCAAACCCCGACCACCGTGGTGCTGGGGTCTGGGTCGCGGTTTAGCGCCCCGGCAATGGTTAAGCGGCTGGCCAGCCTCAACCCCAGAGCGATTCAGCAGGTGGTCGAAATCCCCAACTCTGGGGTGCTGCCCCACGTGGAGCACCCCGCCGTCGTCACAGGGCTGCTCCGCCAGTTCCTCGCCACCCACAGCGATGACCATCGCCAGAACGATTAGGACATTCTATACACGCTGGAAGCGATAGCTACGCGCCGCCGCCCTGCCCCAGCTCTCAACCGTGGCAAGGTTTGTGTCCCCGGCGAGTCCTCGCACTCACCCACCCACCAACTCAGTTCCGCGTCAGCCATTTCTGGCCATTCAGCCGCTGCAGAGTGTAAAGCACCATTAGATCTAGCGTGATTTTGCGCTCATCGCCCATAAACTGCTCAATGGTGCTGGGCTGAGCGCCCCTGTCGGCAAGGTAAAAAACCTTAGGACTTTTAATATCGTCCTCGACAAACGCAATATTGAACTGGCGATCGCCCTGCTGCCACTTACCTTTGACATGCCAGTAATGCTCGCCGTCGCTGACCCCAAATACACCCAATGGCTGTTGGTCGAGGTCGAGTTGAATATCATCAATGCCCTTTTCCTTGAGCGCAGTTTCCAGCGAGGGAATAAAGTGCTGCTCAATAAACTCAGTAAAGGGCTTGTCTTCTAGGGCCGGGGGCTTTTCTTTTTTAGCCGCTGCCTTGGGGGCCGCTTTTGGAGCTGCCGCTGGCGCTTCGGCTTTTGGCGCGGCTGCGTCGGCAGCGGCAGCAGAATCTACCGAGGGGGTCTTTTCGTCAGCCATACCTAAAAAACCTACAACAGCAATCGGGGCAACTTCAGCGGGTCTGGTGTTTACCCAGTTGTTCTCTCCCATACTAGGGGAAAGGCTTCCAAAACGCATGGTTCGCCCATAAAAAAGGCAGTGCCTACCCCAGGGTAAGCCTGCCTTTTTCTTAGCCCATGAACAGCAGCCCTTAGCCTTGGGGGGCCAGGTGTAGGAGGTCTTTGCGGACGGTGGCGACGTCACTGCCGTTACCGTTGCCGTGACGAATTCCCACAGCTTCTAGGTCGCTTTCGACCATCAGGTGCACCAGTTCTTCAAAGGTGACGCTAGGTGCCCAGCCCAGCTGCTGATTGGCCTTGGTGGCATCGCCAATCAGCAGATCGACCTCGGCAGGGCGCAGGTAGCGGGGGTCAAACTCTACGTAATCGTGCCAGTCAAGGTTGACATGGTTAAAGGCAATATCTAGAAACTCGCTAATGGCGTGGGTTTCATTGGTGGCCACCACATAGTCGTTGGGGCGGTCTTGCTGCACCATCAGCCACATGGCCCGCACGTAGTCTTTGGCGTAACCCCAGTCGCGCTTAGAGTCGAGGTTGCCCAGGAAGATCTTTTTCTGCTGGCCAGCCACAATGCGGGCGATCGCCCGGGTAATTTTGCGAGTGACAAAGGTTTCGCCGCGCCGGGGCGACTCATGGTTAAACAAAATGCCGTTGCAGGCAAACAGGTTGTACGACTCGCGATAGTTGATCGTTTGCCAGTGGGCAAACACCTTGGCGCAGGCGTAGGGGCTGCGGGGGTAAAAGGGCGTAGTTTCCTTTTGGGGAATTTCTTGCACCTTGCCAAACATCTCAGAAGACCCAGCCTGGTAGAAGCGCACCTCTAGTCCTGTGCGCTGCTGATAGTCGCGGATCGCTTCCAGCAGCCGCAGGGTGCCCATGCCAACGGTATCGGCGGTGTATTCAGGGGAGTCAAAGCTCACCCGCACGTGGGACTGAGCACCCAGGTTATAGACTTCCTGGGGCTGCACCTGCTCTAGAATGCGCCGCAGCATGGTGCCATCGGTCAGATCGCCGTAGTGCAAAAATAGCTTAGCGTCAGCGCTGTGGGGGTCTTCGTAGATGTGGTCGATGCGGTCAGTATTAAACGTCGAAGTGCGGCGAATAATGCCGTGAACTTCGTAGCCTTTGTCTAGGAGTAACTCTGCCAGGTAAGAACCATCCTGGCCGGTAATGCCAGTGATAAATGCTCGTTTAGGTTGGCTCATAGAGGTTCAGTTTTATAGGGCAATGCTCGGTTCACCAAGCTCGATGGGGCTTGTTGGCCTATCTAAATTACCCACTCTACCCCCTAAAAGGGTCATCCAGCGGCGTTTAGGTAGCCCCGGCTTAAAAAAGGGACATCGACGGTTACGCCGCTGGATGACCCTACGGTGACGGCCAGGCCGGCTCCACCAGCTTTAGTGCGAATATAGCCTAGCCCCCTGGCCCCTGTTGCCGTGGCGACTACGCTAGTCAGCAGCCCCACTTTATCGTCACCTACGGTAATCGGGGTGCCCACGGCGACGGGGGCAGTCAGCTCAATGCCCCAGAGCTGCTGTTTGACACCCTGGTAGGTATTCAGTCGGGCGATGGTTTCTTGGCCAATGTAGCAGCCCTTATCAAAGGAAATCGTTTGCCAAAGCCCCGCTTCTAGGGGGTTATAGTCATCGGTTAGCTCAGCTCCCGGAGCCGGGTAACCCTGCATGATGCGCAACTGCTGCCACAGGGCTTCTCCAGCCAGAGTTGCGCCAGCGGCGGCTAGGGCTTGCCACACCTGAACCGCAGCTACAGCTGGCACCAGGAGGGTGTAGCCTGGCAGGTTTAAACCGCTGCCTAGGGCAACCCGCAGGGTCGTGCCGTTGAGGTCAATGACGTTGTGGTGAGCAACGGGCAAGTCAGGCTCTAAATCTATGCCCAGCTGTGTTAAAACCGCCGAGCTACCAGGCCCCATCAGCGAAAATATCGCAGTTTCTCCGGTCAAGTTTTTTAAGGCCACCTGGTCTGCCGGAAAGATATAGCGATCCATCCAGTCCAGCAGACGCTGGTCTTGACCGGGGGAGGTGAGAATGATCAGGCTGTCATCGGTAACGTAGACCGTCGTTAGGTCAATGGTTCTGGCGGTGGAGGTGACAAAAACAGTATGGCAACCCTCCCCAGGCTGGCGCTGGGTGAAGGTGTTGGTGGTCTGGTTGTGGAGAAAACGGAGGCGATCGCCCCCGGTCAGCTCAATCAATCCCCAGTGGCTGCGATCGCACAGCACGGCCCCAGTAGACGCAGCGGCTAGGGCTTCGGTGTCGTGATTATCGGTGTCGCGTTCAAAGGACAGCGGCACACCCTGATCGTTAAATAGACCGCCCTGAGACTGCTGAACCTCTTTTAGTGCTTGCATGCTCAATGTGTTGCCCTAATGTGTTGCCCTAATGTGTTGCCCAATCTCATTCTAGAGCGGTCTGCCCTCCTCGACGCCCCAATAAAAACCCCCGACCGAAGCCGGGGGAAACCCCATCAGGAGACGCCTATGTGACGTTTAAGTAAAAACTAAACTGCCCTTTAGCGCTTGTAACAGATTAACGAACCTTGAGATATATGGGGAAGGGCACCACCGCAAATTTACTGAAACAATACGACAGCCTTTAAGAATTGCTTACAAACTCCGGGCGCAGGAACCCGTGGGTTTAGTGATGCGGTTTTGGGAGACACCATTTTGCTGCGGGCCACCTTTGACGACACCAATATTGCGGGGGCAGATTTCTTGTGGCCCATTCTAGACGGTGCCCAGGCCCGGCAGCTGTGCTCGGGGGCGACGGGGATAAATTCTAAAACCGGGGTGGCAACGCGAGCGTCTTTGGGCTGACGGTAGGCGGCTACGGCTCTGGGCGAGAGGTGAGCACTAGGGCGGCGATCGCCACTAAAAACCCCACATAGCCCGCCACAAACACCCACTCCTGCCAGCTGCCTGCCGCCATCACCTAACTCTCCTCTGCCTGCGCTGAGGTATCGCCCCAGCGGTCTAGCCACTGCTCGATTGGAGTAGACAGGGGAGAACGGCGGCGACTGTCCACCTCAATGCAAACATGGCGAGTCAGCGCCTGGGCGGCAGGCACATCTTTTAGCTTTAATTGGTACTGAATTTCGAAGCTGCTCTCGTCTACTCGGGTAGGGGTAAGGTGAACGGTGAGGCGATCGCCGCACTGCAGCGGCCGCCGATAGTCGATGCTGGCATGCACAATCGGGTAGGCCACCCCATCGGCCCTAAAGAATAGTCCAATATTTAACCCGGCGGCTTCGAGGGATGCCTCGTAGGCCGCGTGGCAGATCACCAGTTCGTTGGTGAAATACACCACACCCGCGCCATCGGTTTCATGGAAGCGCACCTGATGGTCAAAGACGTAGCCCATAGCCGCTATCCTAGGTTCGGCAACGGTGACGGCTAAACCCCGCTGCCCTAGCTAGCATTGGGCTGGGCCGGGCGGAAGGGGTAGTCAACCGGTAGGCCATCTTCGGTTTCGGCGGCTTCAGCCGCGCCACGCCCCAGGGCCAGCAGCGGGTTGCCCACCAGCTCTAGAAGGTTGGCCAGGCCATATTCCAGCACCTCAATCGGATCTTTTGCGACCCAACCCTCACCCGTGAGCTGGCGCAGCTCAAAGTGCAGGTGAGGCCCGGTAGAGTTGCCGGTGCTGCCTACCAAGCCAATTACCTCGCCCTGCTCGACCCATTCGCCAGCCTTGACGGCCAGCTGAGATAGGTGAGCATAGCGAGACTCTAAGCTACCGTCGTCGTGGCGCATAATCACCGTCAGGCCATAGCCACCCAAAAAGTCTGATACCGATACCCGACCGGCCCGAGTAGCCAGCACCGGAGTGCCCGTGGGCGCTGCCAGGTCAGTCCCTGAATGGAACCGCCAGCTCTGCTGAATCGGGTGCATCCGCCAGCCAAACAGCGACGAAATCGATGACGGAATCGACAGCGGGAAGATGTATTCTTCGTTGCCTCGCCGCAGAATGTTGAGCGGGCGCAATCTTTCGTTGAGGGCTTCGCGGCTAATGATAGTGGTGTTGCCCAAGGTCACACCCCGGGAGCCAACGGTGATAGGCCCCACCTTGATTTCGCCCTGGTCGCCGCTGGCCGCGCCTGCGCTTTGGGATGCGGTAGCTGTGGGCGCACAGGAGGATGAAGGGTTGGTTTGACCAGAGGCCACGGTAATCTCACAGCCGCTAGAGCGCTCTGAAAACACGACGCTAGGGGCCTGGGTCGCGCCCAGGCTATAGTCGGTGGAATCTATAAAAACGCTGTTGTAGCCTGCGGGCACCGACTCATCGGCAGCAATGACAGAGGGCACCGCCCGGGCAGGCTCAGCGGGTGGGGTTGTCTCAGCCATGGTCTCAGGGGCCGGGGATGCTGGCGCAGCCCCTTCACTAGCCATAGAAGTAACGGCTGGCTTGAGCAAGCTCTCAGCCATGGTGGGGGCGGCGCTGGTGGCCGGGATAGTGATTGTAACTGCCGCGGTCGGAGGCGGGGGAACCGGAGAGAACATCGGCTGGCTCGCTGGAGGGGGAGACGTCACAACGGCTGATGTAGTCGGGCGCGGGGATGAAAAAACAGGCCGCGCCACGGAAGTTGCAGGAAGGCTTAGAGTCGCTTCAGGGCTAGGGCTGTGGGCGTTGCTATTGCCCGGTGCCAGATAATCTGCCGAAGTTTTAACCGAGTCGCCTTGGTCGAGCGGCTCTGGGGCTTCTGCAAAGGCCCGACCGCTGTAGGTGAAGCCTGTACCCCCGACTATCATCAGCACCTGTAGCCAGGCCACCGAAGTGTAGATTCGACAAGGCTTAGTACCTTGAGTTGATTCTAAGTTTTGAGTGTTTTCTGCCATAATCAGCCGCTAAGCATTGTAGCCCAAAGTTACTTTACCTGGTTCAATCTCCAGCGTCTTGACCGCTGGTGTATCTGTATGTATGTGAGCATGTGTGGGAGTCAGCTGCACCCGCAGGTTGCCCGAGGGGGCCACCCCAACCACCTCGGCGGGCTGGCCCTCTACGGCCACAGCCTGGCCCAAATTGGCCATGCGATCCTGGTAGGCATCAAGAAATGCGTCATCTCCCTGGTTTTGCCAGTGGAGATAGCCCTGCATGAGACCGTAGAGGGCGATCGCAGCCAAACCCTCCAAGGTATTCAGAGGGGTTGGGGCCAATTCCGGTCGAATTAGCTGCTGAATGGAAACTCCAGTGGCGGGCACGGGGTTAAACCCATTTAGCCCTAGACCGATGACCACATCTCGCACTTTGCCAGCCTCAAGGCGGGTTTCGGCCAGCACCCCGCCGAGCTTTTTGCCCTGGGCTACCAGGTCATTGGGCCACTTGACCTGCACAGGCAGGCCCAGATTGGACAGACTGGTGGCCACCCCCCAGGCGCTGGCCAGGGTGAGGTAGGGGCTGCGATGGGCGGGTAGCTCAGGCTTGAGCCCTAGCGATAGGTATAGGCCCCCAAGGGGAGACTGCCACTGTCGCCCCCACTGCCCTCGGCCTGACTGCTGGGTAGCCGCAATTAGCACCGTACCCGCTGGAGCACCGGTAGCCATGGTGGCGGCTAGCGCCCGGTTGGTAGAGTCAATTTGGTCGACCCAGTGGAGCTGAAATCGAGGCCGCAATGCCCGATAGGCGGGCATGATGCCAAGGGTTTCGGGTGGCTGTAGTAACGCCTGGTGGAGTCGTTCTAGGTTCACCGAGGGATTGCCTAAGGGTTTATATAAGACGTGAAGCTCTTAAGACGTAAATTTAAGACGTGAAACTATGACTGGACAAATATGACTTGGTTTATACCAACCAACGGTATCACCCCAGGTCGTGGCTGTAGAGATTAGAGGCATTGTCAACTAGAACTTGATAAAACTGCCGGGTAGCTTAACAGCTTCCCTACATGGCCCTAGGGCTGGCTGGGGAAGAGGCTGTAGCATCGTAGAGGTGTTAACAAGGGGGGTGGATCGCTATGGCAGACTGGCGCTGGCAAACCTGGCAGGAGCAAGATTTTCTCACCTGTGACCTGCTGCAACCTTGGCCCCACGGCTTTTTTACCCGTCAGTTTTGGCCCCAGTCGCCCGCTGATTTGGTGGCGGCCCTGGCGGCAGAGGCCTCGGTGCAGCGAGTGCAGCAGGTTCACGGCAACCGGGTGCTGCGTGCGGCTGACCTGCCTGGGGGTGGCCCTGAGGTGCCGATGGCCGAGGCCGATGGTCTGATCAGCGATCGCCCCCACCAAGCCCTCTGGGTCTGCTCGGCAGACTGTAGCCCGGTACTAATGGGCGATCGCACCACTGGCCAAGTCTCAGCCATCCACGCGGGCTGGCGAGGCACCGCCCAGGCGATCGTCCCGGTGGCAGTGGGTAAGCTGCTGGCCCAGGGCAGTCGTCTAGACGATTTAGTGGTGGCCATTGGCCCCGCGATCGCTGGGGAGGTATACCAGGTTGACCTTGACGTGGCGGCAGCGGTGGGGCGCACGATCCTGCCCGATCCGCCTGCCGACGATGAGGCGCTGGTGACTATGCTGCAACATCGCGAACATTCTCCCGTGCTCAAAGACGAGGCCCTGGGCAAAGCTCGGCTCGATGTGCGGTTGGCCAATGTGTGGCAGCTAGAGCAGCTGGGACTGAGCCGCGCCCAGATTGCGGTGGCCCCCCACTGCACTTTTCAATCGCCTGATCGGTTCTTTTCTTACCGCCGCACGGGCGAGAAACAGGTGCAGTGGTCGGGCATTGTCAGCCGCTAGCGGCAAGGAAACGGAAAATTCCTAGGGCATCCAGGTGGCCTGGACGCCGCTGAAGGGGAACGCCTCTGGGTCTGCCACGGCGGGAATGGTGGCTAGGGTGTTGGCGGCTGCACCTGAGTCGGCGGCGGCTTCAGCGGTCTCTAGATCGTCTAGCTCAGCCATGTCGCCGCCGCCGGCATCAGAAGTGGCATCAGAAGTGGCATCAGAAGTGGCGTCAGAAGTGGCGTCAGGGGCATCGCCGTCAAGCGGTTGGTTCACCAGGGGCAGCTGCCAGATTTTTGGCCCCTCTGCGGCGTTGACCGAGGCCAGGTCGAGCAGCAGCGATCGCCCCTCGGGGGCCACGCTCATGTGGATGCGCTGCTGCTGGGGCAGGCGCAGCAGGGGGCTGACCACTCCATCGAGGGTGACGGCCAGCAGCAGGGGCTGCTCAACGTAGGCATCGGTGGTTGGCAGCAGGTCTGGGTTGAGGTCACTACTCTCGGCGGCATTTACCAGTTCGGTGACCAGCACGTAGAGCACGGGCTGGGTGGGGTCAAAGTGGGCTTCGAGAATAGACCCACTGACCTGAAGCAGTTCCTCCTCACGCCCCTGGTTGGTAACCAAAAATAGCGATTCGGTAAACCGCTTCTCGGGGTCGTCTTGGTTGAAGTTGACCATGGCGGCGGCGGTGCCATCGGCGGCTAGATCGAGCACGCGGCCGTAGTTGGGCAAAAAATCTAGGGGCGGGCGGGGGCCGCTAGACGGCTCTCCACCCAGGTCAATAATGGCGGTGCCCTGGCCCTGGAGCAGCAGCAGCGACTGACTGTCGGGGGCGATCATAAAGTCGCCCCCAGGCTCGGTCTCAATCGGCTCGGCTGGTTGGCCAGGTCGCACCAGCCAGGGGCCGAAGTCGGCGGGGTTTTGCTGGCTGACTCGCTGCACCACGATGGCCTGCCCATCGGCAGATAGATCAAATTTGAGGTTTTGATAGTCGCGGTTGTCGAGCACCAGGTCGAGTTGGCCGGAGGATGGCGCTGCCCTCTGAGGTAGGAGTCGTCGCCACAGGGGCGGGTGATCGCCCATAAAGTCGACCGGTGGGCGTGGGGTAATCCCGGTGGTAACGGTGTAAATCTGCTGATCGAGCAACCCTCGTTCTTGGCCGACGTCGCTGGCCGAGAACAGTACCTTATCCCCCAGGGAGTAGGGCTTAAAGGCGATCACCGACAGATTTTTTGGGGTGAGAATGGTGCGCTCCTGGAGCGCCAGATCGGCCAGCACCAGACGGTTGGCTTCGTCGCCCTCGGCCCCGATGTACAGAAAGGCACGGCGACGGGTCTCAAACTGGCTCTGGAAGGGTTCAAAGCGGCTGGTGCCAACGGTGAGGGCGGCGTAGCGATCGCGCGCCCCATCCAGACTAATAGTAAATGACTGGCCGTAGGGCAGCGGCTCGGTAAGGGTATAGGCCATCCGTCGCCCGGCCCAGCTCACTTTCCCCGGCAGCGGCGGATCTAGCGTGAGGTTTTGCTCGACGCTAGCCACATCCATGGGGCGGCTAAAGGTGATTAAAAAAGCCCGGTCTTCGGCCCCCACCTGGCGATCTTGCCAGGTGAAGTCGCGCACCCGCGCCGTGGCGTGGTCGCCCGAGAGAATTAGCAACCCCAACGCCAGGGCCAGTCCGGCAATTACTACCGTAGCCAGGCGGTCGAGGGGT
>QBMN01000034.1 GCA_003241845.1 Shackletoniella antarctica
CCAAGGCATCTCCCCCCATAGCCCAGATACAAATGGCCCAGGGACAGATGGCCCAGGGGCAAACGCTCGTGATTAACGGTAGCCCAACCGCCGTTCCCTGGATAATGACCAACGGCCATATCGGCCTGGCAGACTATGGCGTTACCGACCACCTGGGGGCTACCCTACTCAGTAGCAGTCGGCCCGAGCAGCAGCCCGTCCAGTGGTTCACCCAGCCTGGCAATACCGTAGAACTCCCCGCCTGGGTGCAGGGTGGCTATCGCTTCCTTGACATTGTGCCCCTGGCCGAGCGCTACGGCTGGCAAGTGCAGCCCCAGGGCGGCACCCTGCAAATCACCACGCCCCCGGCCCAGATAGTGGCCCTGCGCCGAGAGGCCCAGCCCGGCGGTGAGCGGCTGATTCTAGAGTTGTCTGGGCCAGCACCAGCCCACCTGACCGACAGCGCCGATGCCCTCAGCCTCACCCTGGGGGCTGCCATTGATGAGGCCGTGTTAAAGACTGCGATCGCCGCCCCTGCCGGTGCCTATCTCGGCGCCCTCACCGCCACCCTTGTCCCTGGCGGCACCCGTCTCCAGGCCAGCGCTAGCCACCCGCCTCAGCTGGTCACCCAGGCTAACCCCCACCAAATCGTGATTGACATCCGCGCCGATAGCCTTCAGCCCCACAGCATTGCCTGGGCCGCTGGAGTGCGCTGGCAGCAGCGGTATGTGTCCGTTGCCGGACAGCCGTTTCCGGTCTATTGGCTGCAAATTGATCCCACCCAAGCCGCCCTGCGCCCCATCTGGCCCGACCCAACTACGGCCACGGGCACCGCCCCCCTGACCACCATTGCCCAGCGTTGGCAGGCCGCCGCCGCCATCAACGCTGGCTTTTTCAACCGCAACAACCAGTATCCCCTGGGGGCCGTGCGCTCCAACAGCGAATGGATCTCAGGCCCCATACTCAGTCGCGGTGTAGTGGGGTGGAACGACCAGGGCCAGGTGCGTATGGAACGCCTGTTTCTCCGGCAGGCGCTAACCACGGGCAGCGGGCAGATGTTTCCCATCCAGACCGTCAACAGCGGCTATGTGCAGGCGGGCATTGGCCTCTACACCCCCGCCTGGGGACGCAGCTATCGGCCCATTCTAGAGGGGGAAACCGTGGTCACGGTGATCGGCGGAGTCGTCACCGCCCAGCAGCCTGCCAGCACCATTGCCCCAGACGGCATAGCGATTCCCGCCGACGGTTATCTACTGGCGCTGCGCTCCTACGCCACAGCGGCCCAGGCATTGCCCCTGGGGCAGTCAGTGGCCCTAGAGTCTGAGTCGTTGCCCGCCAGTCTAGCGCCATTCCCCAATGTGATTGGCGGGGGGCCGCTACTGCTGCGCGATCGCACCACGGTACTCGACGCCCGGCTCGAGCAATTTAGTAGCGCCTTCGCCAACCAGGCGGCCCCCCGCAGCGCCATCGGCGTCAGCGCCACTGGCGAAATTTTGCTGGTGGCGGTGCACCATAGCCCCCTAGGCCCAGGCCCCACCCTCGATCAGCTAGCTCAAATCATGCTTCAGTTGGGCAGCACCGATGCCCTCAATCTAGATGGCGGCAGCTCTGCCAGTCTTTACCTGGGGGGCCGACTGATCAATCGGTCGCCCCGCACAGCGGCCAGAGTCAGCAACAGCATTGGCCTATTTTTGCAGTAGTCCCAGGGGAATAAACCTGATCCAGGTTCAGAGGCGGATTCCTGCCTGGGGAAACACTATAGGTCCCGAACTGGACTTGGCACATAGGGTAAGGCTCGCCTTTATTTCAAGCCCTATCCTGAGGCATATGAATTGAGGCATTAATATAGGGTAAATAGGGTAAAAGCAGGGTATGAAGACTTCGTATATTTACTGCCTTTTCCCTAGAATTCTCTGGCTCTCCCCTTTGCCCTTGCTAGACTGTTGGCTGAAAACTGCGCCTCGTGCAGGGGCCAGATGCAACCTTCAGACCACTTATAAAGTCTATTAATCTCAGGCATTCTAAGGGTTGAGTCGACCTGGTTAGGTCACCGGCACCAACGCAATCTCTAAACTTTAGCTTCTAGGAGAATTATCACTATGCCGAAACTGCAAGAGACCCTTCAGCCCACTGCGCTGGCCCTAGCCACCAGCAGCGGCAGCGAAATCACTGAAACGGGTCTGCGCCCCTGGGGCTCCTACACAGTGCTCGAAGAGGGCCGGGGCTACAAAATCAAGCGTATTGAGGTCAAGCCTGGCCATCGCCTTAGCCTTCAGATGCACCATCACCGCAGCGAACACTGGATCGTAGTGTCTGGCACTGCCAAAGTAGTCTGCGGCGACAACGAAATTCTCCTGTCCACCAACCAGTCAACCTACGTGCCCCCCTGCACTCAGCACCGCCTGGAGAATGTCGGCGTTATTCCCCTGGTGCTGATTGAGGTGCAAAACGGAGAGTATCTGGGCGAAGACGACATCGTGCGTTTTCAAGACGACTATTCTCGCGTCGAGAAGGTCTAAGGGACGTGCGCCTAAATAAAGTACCGGAGGCGTTGATCGCTGTAGGGTGCATTCGCGCAGCAATGCACCAATAGGCAAGATGGCAGTTGGTACCTTATTTTCTTGCGAGTCTCTAAGGGTTTTCAGCTCAGCGTTTTAACTCAGGCCAGATTCGGCCCACCTTTACGAACAGCGGTAGTGCTAAGCTCAGCATTACCGCTGCTCTTTTTATATTGCGGACTGCTATCTACTGCCGCGTACCATCTATGGTAGAAATCCGCCCCGCCGCCGCCCAGGAGCTAACTCGACTGCTCCATCGACACAGCACCCAAGCTGCGAACCAGGCTACAGGGGGCACACCCATCGTTCAACTTGCCCTTGAGCCGGGCGGCTGCGCCGACTGGACCTACCGCCTCACTGTGGCAGCCGATCTCGATCAGCCCACCACAGCAGTAGCCCATAACGGCATTGATCTGGTGATCCCTACAGCTCAGCTAGATTTGCTCAAGGACTTGGTAATTGACTACTCCGAAGACTTGATGGGCGGCGGGTTTCGCTTCATCAATCCCCTGGCCCAGCGCACCTGTGGCTGCGGCAATGCCTTTGCCCTGAGCGCCGATCGCCCAGTCGCCCAAGACTGCACTGCTGCCCATCTGCCGACCCCCTAAACTGATGGTCCTTAAAGCTACAGTGCAGGGTTTGACCAAAGTTTCTTCAGGGTGCTAGCATTAGATCTTGTGAAAACTTGAGTTTTATCCGCCTTAGCAGCAGAAGCACCTATGCCCACGATTCAGCAACTCATCCGGAGTGAGCGCCAAAAAGCAGAGAAGAAAACCAAATCTCCTGCTCTAAAGAGCTGTCCGCAGCGGCGGGGAGTGTGTACCCGGGTCTACACCACTACTCCTAAAAAGCCCAACTCGGCTCTGCGGAAGGTGGCGCGGGTGCGGCTGACCTCTGGCTTTGAGGTCACCGCCTACATTCCTGGTATTGGCCACAACCTTCAAGAGCACTCCGTAGTCATGATTCGTGGCGGTCGGGTAAAAGATCTGCCCGGTGTTCGCTACCACATCATTCGTGGCACCCTTGACACCGCTGGGGTCAAAGATCGCCGTCAAGGGCGTTCTAAATACGGAGCCAAACGCCCCAAGGCAACTGCTGGAAAATAGTTTCCCAATGTTTGGCAGTGCCCACCCTACAGCGGCTACAGCTGCTGAATTGAAGCTGGTATCTTTTTTCTGGAAATCTCCAAGGCGTCCTAAAGCCCAGTTTCTGAGGCGCACGCAGTGCCCTAGGTCAACAGATATAGGGCAACGAAAGTCGGAGCCAATGCCTACTCAAATTGGCAAGGTTTGCGTGACTAGACTTGCCCGAGGGGTTCAGTCATTTGATTTCGCATCGGCCACAGGTATTGCTGCTTCGACCTTTTGGGCCATTTGCCTTCGCCCCGCAACTATTTCTTTCTGTTTGCGCAGCTAGTCTTTAAAATCACTGGAATTTGCATCATGTCTCGCCGTACAGTCGTTCAGAAACGCCCGATTCCGCCCGATTCTGTCTACAACAGCCGTCTTATCACCATGATGAGCCGCCGCCTGATGACCAGCGGCAAAAAGTCCCTGGCCGACAGAATCATCTACAACTCCTTCACGATCATTAAAGAGCGAAGCGGTGGCGATCCGCTTGACGTGTTTGAGAGAGCCGTTCGCAATGCCTCTCCCCTGGTAGAAGTCAAAGCCCGCCGAGTCGGCGGTGCTACCTACCAAGTGCCTATGGAAGTGCGTTCTGAGCGCAGTGTCGCTCTATCCCTGCGTTGGCTTACCCAGTTTGCTCGGCAGCGCCCCGGCAAGTCTATGGCCATCAGACTAGCCAACGAACTCATGGACGCCGCCAATGAGACTGGCGGTGCCGTCCGTAAGCGCGAAGAAACCCACCGCATGGCAGAAGCTAACAAGGCCTTTGCCCACTACCGTTACTAAGTATGAGCGGTTGCTGTTGCCCCGAGGATGTCTAAAATTCTTCTTTGACGGACTCATTCTTTGGCCGTAGCTGTTTCTGCTCCCTGGAATAAATTTGTTCGGGTATGCCAAAACGGCTGGTTACAGAGTTCGTCAATTAGAGAATTGCGTCATAAAGCGACAAGGAGGTAGCTGTGGTACGAACAACGCCCCTAGGACGGGTTAGAAACATCGGCATTGTGGCGCACATTGACGCTGGCAAAACCACCACTACAGAGCGCATCCTGTTTTATTCTGGCATGGTGCATAAAATCGGTGAGGTGCATGAGGGCACGGCCGTTACCGACTGGATGGAGCAGGAGCGGGAAAGAGGGATCACCATCACCGCTGCGGCCATCAGCACTAGCTGGCGCAACCACCAAATCAATATTATTGATACACCTGGCCACGTTGACTTCACCATTGAGGTCGAGCGCTCCATGCGGGTGCTCGATGGGGTAATCGCGGTATTCTGCTCGGTTGGTGGTGTGCAGCCCCAGTCAGAAACCGTCTGGCGTCAGGCCGATCGCTACAGCGTGCCGCGGATTGCCTTCATCAACAAGATGGATCGCACTGGGGCTAACTTTTTTAAGGTGTACGACCAATTGCGCGATCGCCTAGGAGCCAATGCAGTAGCGATTCAAATTCCGGTGGGTTCTGAGGGCAATTTCCAGGGCGTGGTCGATTTATTAACCATGCGAGCGCGAATTTACCATGACGATCTGGGGCAAGACTTCGAGGATACAGAAATTCCGGCCGACGTTCTAGAAGTAGCTGAAGAATATCGAGCCAAGCTGGTTGAGGCCGTGGCCGAGACCGATGATGCTCTGATGGAGAAATATTTTGAAGGACAGCCCCTTGCTCCTGAAGAAATTGCGATCGCCCTGCGGCAAGGCACCATTCAAGGGAGCATCGTGCCGGTGCTCTGCGGTGCTGCCTTTAAAAACCGAGGGGTGCAGCTGCTCTTAGATGCAGTAGTTGACTATTTGCCATCTCCCATGGAAGTTCCCCCAATTCAGGGGCACTTACCCAATGGTGACGTGGCCGAGCGCCCTGCCGACGACGAGGCACCCCTGGCCGCACTAGCGTTCAAAATCATGGCCGATCCCTATGGGCGGCTAACGTTTGTGCGCGTTTATTCCGGGATTTTAAAGAAAGGCAGCTACATCTACAACGCTACCAAGGACAAAAAAGAGCGCATTTCTCGCCTAATTGTGCTCAAAGCCGATGATCGCATTGAGGTGGATGAGCTCCGCGCAGGCGACTTGGGGGCCGCCATTGGCCTTAAAGATACCTTTACCGGTGACACCATCTGCGACCCTGACCAGCCCATCGTGCTGGAATCGCTCTATGTGCCCGAGCCGGTGATTTCTGTGGCGGTAGAGCCAAAAACTAAGCAGGACATGGATAAGTTATCCAAAGCGCTACAGTCACTATCGGAGGAAGACCCGACCTTCCGAGTTAGCACTAACCCAGAAACCAATCAGACCGTGATTGCGGGTATGGGTGAACTCCACCTGGATATTTTGGTTGACCGCATGTTGCGCGAATTCAAAGTAGGTGCCAACATTGGTGCGCCCCAGGTGGCTTACCGAGAAACCATCCGTAAGGCTACCAGCGCTGAAGGTAAATTTATTCGTCAGAGCGGCGGCAAAGGCCAGTATGGCCATGTGGTGGTGGAGGTCGAGCCGACTGAAGAAGGCAGCGGGTTTGAGTTTGCTTCCAAAATTGTCGGCGGCACGATTCCTAAGGAATATATCTCTCCGGCGGAACAGGGCATGAAAGAGGCCTGCGAATCTGGTATTATAGCTGGGTATCCCGTAATTGATTTAAAGGTTACTCTGGTCGATGGGTCTTATCACGATGTAGACTCATCAGAGATGGCTTTTAAGATTGCTGGATCAATGGCGATAAAGGAAGCCGTCATGCAGGCGTCTCCCGTCCTTCTAGAGCCAATCATGAAGGTCGAGGTTGAAGTTCCAGAAGATTTTCTGGGTGACGTCATGGGAGATTTGAACTCCCGCCGGGGCCAGATCGAGGGGATGGGAACAGACGTCGGCGTTGCAAAGGTTACAGCCCATGTTCCCCTAGCTGAGATGTTTGGTTATGCTACCGACATCCGCTCTAAAACGCAGGGTCGGGGAATTTTTTCGATGGAATTTAGCCACTACGGCGAAGTACCTCGAAACGTGGCTGAGGCCATTATCTCTAAAAACACTGGGAACGCTTAAAAAGGAAAGGACAAGTAACGTAAATGGCACGCGAAAAGTTTGAACGCAATAAACCCCACGTCAACATCGGCACCATCGGTCACGTTGACCATGGGAAGACCACTCTGACGGCTGCTATCACCATGACACTGGCGGCGGCTGGTGGCGCTAAAGCTCGTAGGTACGACGAGATCGATGCGGCCCCCGAAGAGAAGGCCCGTGGTATCACCATCAACACGGCCCACGTGGAGTATGAGACCGAAAATCGCCACTATGCCCACGTTGATTGCCCTGGCCACGCTGACTACGTGAAAAACATGATCACCGGTGCAGCCCAAATGGATGGTGCCATTTTGGTGTGCTCCGCTGCTGATGGCCCCATGCCCCAAACGCGGGAGCATATCCTGCTGGCTAAGCAGGTGGGTGTACCCAGCATCGTCGTGTTCTTGAACAAGCAAGACCAAGTCGATGACGAAGAGCTACTAGAGTTGGTTGAGCTAGAGGTTCGTGAGCTTCTTGACTTATACGAATTTCCCGGTGATGAGATTCCTATTACTTCGGGATCTGCTCTGATGGCGGTGGAGGCGCTCACGGCCACTCCTATTATTAAGCGCGGTGAGAATGAGTGGGTTGACAAGATCTTGGCGCTAATGGACAGCGTCGACGAATATATTCCTACACCGGAGCGCGACATTGACAAGCCCTTTTTAATGGCTGTCGAAGACGTGTTCTCCATCACTGGTCGTGGCACAGTGGCCACTGGGCGGATTGAGCGCGGCAAGGTCAAGGTTGGCGAAACTGTTGAGCTGGTCGGTATTCGCGACACCCGTAGCACTACTGTTACTGGGGTTGAGATGTTCAAGAAGAGTCTTGAAGAGGGCATGGCCGGTGACAATGCTGGGTTGTTACTAAGGGGTCTTCAAAAAGAGGACATCGAGCGCGGCATGGTGTTGGCTAAGCCCGGCAGCATCACCCCTCATACCCAGTTTGAGTCTGAGGTCTACATCCTCAAGAAGGAAGAGGGCGGTCGTCACACTCCTTTCTTCCCTGGCTACAAGCCTCAGTTCTATGTGCGTACCACCGACGTAACCGGAAGCATCGTTGCCTTCACCGCTGACGATGGCAGTGACGCTGAAATGGTCATGCCGGGCGATCGCATCAAAATGACCGTAGAGCTGATCAACCCCATCGCCATTGAGCAGGGTATGCGCTTTGCCATCCGTGAGGGTGGGCGCACCGTGGGAGCTGGCGTAGTTTCCAAAATTCTCAAGTAGCCCAGGGCTAACTTGATCAGGGCAGGGGAAATCTACCCTCAGGGCTTCTCCTGTCTTTTGCTCTAGCCCTTTTGGGCATAGGGCATGCGCTTTAATGATGCACCTTGACAATTTATCTATCTGAGAATTATGGCTACTATTCAGCAACAAAAGATTCGCATTCGCCTTAAGGCCTTTGACCGCAGACTGCTCGATACTTCCTGCGAAAAAATCGTTGACACGGCCAACCGCACTAACGCCACAGCAATTGGCCCTATTCCTTTGCCCACTAAGCGCCGGATTTATTGCGTGCTGCGCTCTCCCCACGTGGACAAAGACTCGCGGGAGCACTTTGAGAGCCGCACCCATCGCCGCATTATCGATATTTATCAGCCCTCATCTAAAACTATTGATGCTCTAATGAAACTCGATCTGCCTGCTGGGGTAGATATTGAAGTCAAGCTGTAGGGCAATTTTCAAAAAGCCGCCGAAGGCTAAGCCCTCGGCGGTTTTTTGGCACCTCATCCCGAAGAACTATGGGATAGAACGATGCAGTTACGGGCAGCATTCTCAGGGTGAGTTGGGTTAGAATACCTTTATGTAAACAAGTGTTACAGCCTGCCCTGCTCCGGCATGGCCTGCTTGAATCCGCAAGAGGCGATAATGGCATTCTCCGAGTCCATATCTGTGCGAGAGCTACCGCTTTTCCCGCTACCTGAGCTAGTTTTGTTTCCGGGGAGGCACCTGCCGCTTCATGTGTTTGAACCCCGCTACCGCATTATGATGAATACTGTTCTCCAGAGCGATCGCCGCTTTGGGGTGCTGATGCTTGACCCCACGACGGGGCAGCCTGCCAATGTGGGTTGTTGTGCCGAGATCCTTCACTATCAGCGGCTGCCTGACGATCGCCTCAAGATTCTGACCATTGGCCAACAGCGGTTTCGGTTGCTCAGCTATGTGCGTGAAAAGCCCTATAGGGTGGGTCTGGTGGAGTGGGTTGAAGACAAACCTACCAGCGAAGATTTGCACCCCCTAGCCTCTGACGTAGATCGCCTGCTGCGGGATGTGGTGCACCTTTCGGCTAAGCTCACTGAGCAAGATATCGACCTGCCTGAGAATATTCCTGACATTCCCATTGAGCTGTCTTACTGGGTGGCCAGCAATTTGCACGGGGTGGCCCTAGAGCAGCAGGCCCTGCTAGAGATGGACGATACCAGTGTACGCCTGGAGCGTGAAGCTGAGATCTTGACCTCTACCCGCAATCATCTAGCCGCCCGCACGGCCCTCAAAGAGGTGCTTGAGTAGCCTTGGTTCTGGCCTTGGCGGCAGATAGGTTAGGCTCAATGGCCGCTACGCTGTAGCTGCCAAAATTGATCAGGGTCTCGGTGCAGGTCAGCAATTCCCCTAGGGCTTGTTGGCCTAGTTTGCTATGAGCGCTGATTTCTAGGTCAATAAAAAATAGGTATTCCCCCAGCGATCGCTTGGTGGGCCGTGACTCGATGCGGCTGAGGTTAATGCCATAGCGGGCCAGCACATCAAGGGGCTTGAGCAGGGCCCCAGGGCCATTGATCGGTAGGCTAAAGGCCAGAGAGGTAACCTGTCCATCTTGGCTCGAAACTTCCGGGGTGTCGCTTTTAAGTACCCAAAACTTGGTGCAGTTGTCGGCGTGATCGTTGATATCGTGGGCCAATATGGGCAAGTCGTAGAGCTGTGCCGCCCATTCAGACGAAATGGCTGCCACAGCATTGTCATCAGCCAGATGCCCCAGGGGATCTGTGGTTGAACGGGTGGGAACTAAGTCGGCCTGGGGGAGATGGTGCTCAAGCCACCGCTGACACTGAGACAGCGCCTGGGGGTGGGAGTAAACCACGCCAATCGCCCCCAAATCTTGGGCATGGGAGAGCAGGCCGTGGCGAATGGGCATCACCATGGCGTGGTGAATTTTGAGCTGCTGAAGCTGCCAGAGGGTATCGAGGGTGATGGTGACGCCACCCTCGGTGGAGTTTTCCACCGGCACAATGGTGAGGGTGGTCATCCCAGTGGCGGTGGCCTGCATGGCCTTGGGAATGGTGGGCATGGCCATGAGCCGGACGGGTTGGCCGGTGCGTTGTTCTACGTCGAGGCTGTAGGCCAGGGCAGCGAGCTGGGAGTAAGTGCCCTCTGGCCCCAGGTAGGCGATGGTGACGGTCATAGGTATCGCGGATGCAGGCTTGTTCCATACTACGTCTCGGCTGGCGCGATACTGCGTCTCGGCTGGAGGGAGCAAATTAATCGAGCCTTAACCAAAAAACAGGCTGCCCCAGGCGAACAAAGCCAACGTTCCCCAGTAGTATGTAATGGGCTTTGCCGGAGCCTAAGTTCTGGTGGGGAGTGAAGACCGTGGTCAAGAGTATTAAGAATCGGTTTAGCATTAAGCCAACTAGGGTACGGGCCTTAGTAACCCTGGGGACGGGGGCATTTTTGTTGGGGGCAGTAGTGCCCTTAGCCACAGCCCTGGGTACAGGGGCTATCAACGTCAGTAATGTGGGGTTGGCAGCGTCGCCCGCCGCCGATCAGCCCCAGGCCCTAGATGCCAAACTCTTTGCTCTCATGGACACCCCTGGGGTAGATGCTTTCCCGACAGTGGTGAGCAGTGAACGACTTTGCCGTCGCCCCGTCGGGCTGCCCTCGGCTGTAGAGAATCGCCCCGCTAACGCCCTATTTCAGGGGGCGGCGTTGGGAACCGCGGCAGCTACTCTAGGCACCGAGGCGATCGCCCAGCTCGGGGCAGAACCCTGGCCAGGTATTCATGCCCAGGCAACCGCAGCCCGGGTGCCGGTGCTGATGTACCACGATGTGCTGACTCCACCGGAGGTGTTCTTTGATCTCACCCCCGAAGACTTTGAAAACCACCTGCAAACTATTCTCGATAATGGCTTAACCCCCATTAGCCCAGACCAACTGGTGCAGCATTTGCGCACAGGCGCGCCTTTGCCAGAGAAACCCGTGCTCATCACCCTAGACGATGGCTACGTAGGGCACTATGAGCACGTGCTGCCGCTGCTGCAAAAGTATCAGGTACCGGCCACATTTTTTGTGTTTCCGGGCAAGGTCGACGGTGATGTCGCCGGGCGCTCAACCCTAACCTGGGCTCAGCTTAGAACCATGGCCGCTGAGCCGCTGGTCACCATAGCTTCCCACAGCGTCACCCACCCCGCCGACCTGCGTGACCTGAGCGATGAAGATTTAGCCTATGAGGTAGTGGAGTCTAAGCGACGGCTAGAGAGCGAGCTGGGCATACCCATTCGCTACTTTAGCTACCCTTCGGGTCACTACGACGAGCGTGTGGCTCAGGCGGTGGCCGATGCTGGGTACCTGGCCGCGTTTACCATGCGTCAGCAGGATGAGCAGTTTGCCGGGGCCTCGGAGTCACTGCTGGCTATCGAGCGGTTTGGTCAATCTAGCCTAGCAGCCCTAGTAGACGTGGCCTGGGGTGGGCCACCCGCCGCGGGGGTTGCCCCAGTCGCGGTAGCCGATTCGGAGTTTAACTTTGCCACCCCCATCGAGCAGCAGAGGCTCGACGGGGGTGGGCAGTCGTTCACCCTGATCAGCGGCGGGCACCCGGTTACCATCCATGCCAACAGTCGCTACCAGCTGCCAGAAATTCTGGCGGGCAGCAATATCACCGGAGCGGTCGACGGGGGATTCTTTTCTCTTCAGTACCTCGATTCTAATGTGATGATTGGCCCAGTTTTGAGCCAGAGTACTCAGCAGTTTGTGCCGGGCTACACGGGGGAAATCACTAAACTCAACAGTCGCCCCCTGGTGCTGATGGCTCCCCAAGGGGTGCTGTTTGTGCCCTTTGATGCCGCTCGCCACAACACGCTAGCTGGCCTAGCCCGCGAGCTGCCTGGGGTCACCGATGCCTTTGTGGCGGCGGCCTGGCTAGTTAAGGACGGGCTGCCGCAGCCCGCCAGCAGTTTTGGCACGTTGTTTGATTACGATGCTCGTCGACACCGGGCCTTTTGGGGCATTAATACCGCTGGGCAGCCGGTGGTGGGGGTGACGCACACCATAGTGGACTCAGTAGAACTGGGCAAAATGCTCTACCAGTCTGGCCTTCGCGATGCCGTGATGCTCGACTCGGGGGCTAGCACATCTCTGGCCTACCAAGGAGATTCACTGGTGGGCTACATTCCTCGCCCGGTGCCTCACCTAGTGGGGCTTGTGCCCCCTGATGCCAACGATGGTAGCCCCTGCCCCTTGGTAGTTGATGGAGAAAACCCTACGACCGTCAAGCGCGAGTTAAAACTCAGGAATGAATAGATTTCCTGTAGGTGTCTTTAGGGCATAGTCTTTAGGGGATGACTCAAGCGGCACTTTCCCCTCTGCCCCAGCCTGCATTATTCATAACGCTAAGGAAATACCCATCATTCCTGTGGAAACGGGAATCTACGCGAAGCAACCTACGCCCAACTGGATTCCCGCCCCACGCTTTCGCGGGGGCAGGCACTGCGCGGGAATGACAGCCTTCGACTTCTGCTCTCGTGAATAATTCGGGCTAGGATCTGGTTGGGAAAATTGCCTAGGCCTAGTTCCCAAAGCCGGCATACCAGAAGTATGTGGCCATGGGAATCACCGTGGCTAGCACCAGCAATACCACCAAGAGAATAGTCGTGCTGCCGCGATTTTCGGCGGTTGCTTCGGCGGAGGCGAAGGTGCTTTCGCTGTCGAAGGAGTCGTCAAAGGCAGGCGGGCCAGGGTCTTCTTTGCCGCTGAGCACGGCCCCTAGGCGATCGCTGGCAGCCAGAAAAGCTTGGTTATATTTATCGCCTTCTAGCAGAGGATAGAGCACCGTCTCCTGAGCAACGCTGGTGGCAACGTCTGCGTCTAGTAAGGCGGCAGATTGGTCGCCCACCCGAATGCCCACGGTTTTGGTCACCTCGTCGAGCACCAGCAGAGTTTGGCTAGACTGCTCTTCAGGGGTGGGGTACCAGCGCTCAAACAGCTTGTCAGTAAAGGTTTGAATAGTTTCGCCATAGTCGAAGTGGTGGATGGTGACAATGCGAACCTCATTGCCAGTGGTGGCAGCCAACTCACCCATCCGGCTCGAAATTTTGTTCTCGTTGATGCGGCTGATGATGTTTGCCTCATCGACCACCCAGGTGGAGTCGCCGGCGGCTACGGTGGGAACCTGGAAAACGGCTACAGCGCCAGCGGGGGAAACCGCTAGTCCAAACACTATAACCAGAGGTAGCACCAGGCCCACAAGGCCAGTCTGGCAGAGCCGAACCAGCCGAGCAAACCTTGGTCGCAGTGAGTAACTTTTCATGGGCCTAAGCTGTGGTGACTACTGGACTGCGGGGATCGATGAAATCGCCTGCCGAACCCTGATATCCAATATACGGGGCTTAGAGCCTGGAGGGAACCAGTTGTATTAGACAGTTGCATTAGGCAGAGGGCAAGTTGCGCAGCCGAATCAGCTGTCGGCGCATTAGCGGCGAGGCGTCAATGGCAGACACTTCGTTGACTTCTACCTGAGACTCTAGCTGTTCGACGAACTCATCGCTGCCGTAGGAGAAGGCGTCGAGCAGCTGCTCTAGCAGATGATCGCGATTCGCCATGGCATGGCTTTCTTCTAAAATGCGGAATTTGAGGGTGATGGCACACTCATAGACGCTAACCTGAGCCTCAATCGACGGACGGGGTGCAGACGTAGCCATAGTCAAAGGTGTACTCCCAAACTGGATTATGAAAGGAGTCATCAGAGGAGACTGGGGGCTAGAGAATTCATCCTGCCGGGGGCTTGCAGGGGCATCGGCGCGTAGTCCTAGTATGGATGGTGAGGACGGAATGGTGATGCAATCCCTATGATGACAATTAAGTTACCCATTCTTTGCCGCAGCTGCACCTGTGTCGGCAGCGCCACTAGAAAAGATTCCTTGATTCAATCAAATCAAAAAACAACGCCACACTCCATTTTCGCGTTGCGCTTTTACAGGATTGACATGATCTGATGAGGGCAAGATTAATCACGCAGAGAATCGTCCGTACATTTGCAGATGAGGCTGTTCTTTTTATACTTTGAACCTGATTAAAGCTTGAAAACAGGCTCGTTCTGACTATTTATTTAGCCTTGAGATGACTTCGACAACCTCTATATGTATGGCTTTTAGGGGATGGCGAGACGCACGGTAGGCTAGGCCAGCAATATTTGTTAGGGGGGTTAATGTGATCGCGATCGCTGTCTAGCTTGCTGCTGAATTGTGCGTGGGGCCGCGATCGCGATCGCTCCAAGCTAGTGCCAATAGCGTAAAAACTCCGTAGGCTACTGAGGAAGTTGAGTGCCGTAACGAACCATCAAAATGCGTGATTCTCTGATGCGAACAGTTCGGCTGCCATACCCAGTCCAGATCAGAATCTGTAGTTTTTCTACAGGCAAAACTCTACTTCTGGACTTGGATCAGGTTCAGTAGGGTTAGCCCGTGGGCTGGTGGTCTAGCCCTGCCGCTTTACCAAAGTCTTAAGATTTAGCCGTATTGTATGGAGACGCATCCTACGGTAGCAGCTATGTCTAACCCCTTTCAGCAGCTTAAAGACAGGTTTAAGGCGATCGGGTCTACTCTGACTCCTGAGGCGGCGGAAACTGCGAAGGCTTCCCTGAGGGAATGGCTAGAGACCAATGCCGACACCCTGCGCCACAAGCGCCAGCCAGGGGAGTTTAACGGCACTATGATGCAGTACTTCCACTGGTATACCCCCGCCGACGGCAACCACTGGAACCAGGTCAAAGCAGAGGCCCTGGCCCTGGCGGATGCGGGCATTACCGCCCTGTGGCTGCCCCCGGCCCATAAGGGCATCGGCGGCGGCTTTGACGTGGGCTACGGGGTCTACGACCTGTTTGACCTGGGAGAGTTTGATCAGCAAGGCTCGGTGCGCACGAAGTACGGCACTAAAGACGAGTATGTGCAAGCTGTGAAAACCTGCCGCAACCTAGGCATTAACACCTACGCTGACGTGGTGTTTAACCATAAGATGGCAGCAGATTTTGAGGAAGAGTTTAGCGCTACGCCCATGGATCCGGGCGATCGCCACCGTCCCCTGGGCGACATGCGCCCGATCAAGTCTTGGACGGGCTTTAAATTTCCTGGACGCGGCGACAAATACTCGAGCATGAAGTGGCACTGGTACCACTTCGACGCCGTTGACTACAACAGCTATGAACCTGACTACAAAGCCGTGTGGCTGATTGAGGGTAAAGAGTTTGAAGATAAGGTGAGTTTGGAGTTGGGCAGTTTTGACTACCTGATGGGCTGTGATTTAGATGTTGACCACCCTGAGGTGCGCGGGGAGCTGAATTACTGGGGCGAATGGATGCTCGACCACATCGGCGTCGATGGCTTTCGCGTTGATGCGATTAAGCATATCTGCGGCGACTTTTTTGTGCAATGGCTGGCCCATCTGGAAAACTACGCCCAGCGCGACCTATTTTGCGTCGGTGAATACTGGACCTATGACCTCGGGGCGCTGAGCTGGTACGCGGGTAACTCGGGCGGTCTGCTTAACTTGTTTGACGCGCCCCTGCACAACAACTTTCACCAGGCCAGCAAAGCCGGTAGCCACTACGACCTGCGCGCCATTTTTGACAACACTGTTGTCAAAGAGATGCCGCTGCTGGCGGTTACCTTGGTCGAAAATCACGATACCCAGCCCCTGCAAGCTCTAGAGTCGGTGGTGGAAGCCTGGTTTAAGCCCCTGGCCTATGCCCTAATCCTGCTGCGGGAGGCAGGATACCCCTGCATCTTCCACTGCGATTACTACGGTGCTCACTATGTAGACAAGGGCCGCGACGGCAATGAGTATGAGATCTGGATGGATTCGCACCGGGAGATCTTAGATCGGCTGCTGGTGGGCCGTCGCCACTTTGCCTACGGCCCCCAGTATGACTACTTTGACCACCCCAATGTGGTGGGCTGGACGAGGTTAGGCTCAGACGATCACCCCCGTGCCATGGCGGTGCTGCTGAGCAACAGCGAAGCGGGCCGCAAGTGGATGGAGGTGGGCAAGCCCAACACCATTTTCTATGACCTCACTGGCCATATTAAGCAGAGCATTACCACCAACGACGATGGCTGGGCTGAGTTTCGTTGCCATGGCGGGTCGGTGTCGGTGTGGGTAGAAGAACACCCGATCTTGAGGCCGCTACTGAGCATACTGCCAGGGTAGACCAAGTTTAGAGTGTTCTAGCTAAACTCCGATTCGGGGCTGTAGTGCGATCGCCCCAACGGGCCGAGTTAGACGCCGCAGCAGGATGTCTTGTCAGGTGAACTACCCTGCAAGAACACCTGCTGTGCCCGCTTGAGGTCACTGGCTTCAAGCGGGCATCTACCGTAAGATAGAATTTTATTCTGTAAAAAGTTAAGATGTGTAACGCCCGCTCATTTTCGATCAAGGCAGTCGGGCGTTGATCCCTACGGTTAAAATTTGGTGCTTTTGTGCAAGTAGATCGCGTCCCAACCGGGGCCCCAGAGGCTGAGTTATCAGCCTACGTTCGCTCAGCTGAGGAGTTAAACTTCACCCTTCAAGACCTGAAGGCAGCTATTCCGGCCTATTGTTTTCGGCCGTCTGCTCTGAGGTCTTTGGCCTATCTCTTTCTCGATGTTGGCATTATTGTCGGGCTCTACGCCGTGGCCCACAGCCTCAATTCCTGGTTGTTTTTCCCAATATTTTGGCTAGCCCAGGGCACGATGTTTTGGTCGCTGTTTGTGGTGGGTCACGACTGCGGCCACGGGTCGTTTTCACGCTATGGATGGCTGAACAGTTTGGTTGGGCACCTGACCCATACGCCGATTTTGGTGCCCTACCACGGCTGGCGCATTAGCCACCGCACCCACCATGCCAACACCGGCAACATCGACACCGATGAGAGCTGGTACCCCATTGATGAATCGACCTATCGGGTCATGCCTGCGGTACAAAAGTTTGTGCGGTTTTATGGGTCGCTGCTGGCCTACCCGTTCTATCTGTTTTTTCGCTCCTCGGGGCGAGATGGATCTCACTTCTTGCCCAGCAGCAAGCTGTTTCGCCCGTCGGAGCGGCGCGACGTGCTGACGAGCACCCTGTGCTGTTCGGCAATGGTTTTATTTTTGGGCTGGCTGGGGGTGACCCAGGGGCTGCTGTTTTTAGCAACCTACTACGTCGTGCCCTACCTGGTGTTTGTCATATGGCTCGATTTTGTCACCTTCTTGCACCACAGCGAGCCTGATATTCCCTGGTACCGGGGCGACGAGTGGTATTTTCTCAAGGGGGCGCTGTCAACCATTGACCGCGACTACGGGCTGATCAACCCGATTCACCACAATATTGGCACCCACGTGGCCCACCATATTTTTTCGGCCATGCCCCACTACCACCTGAAGGCGGCAACGGCGGCCATCAAGCCAATTTTGGGCGACTACTATCGCAGCTCTAGCGAGCCGGTGTGGAAGAGCTTTGTGCGATCGTCCTGGGCCTGTCACTACGTGGCTGACCAGGGGTCTAAGGTCTATTATCAACCCCGCCCCCAGCAGTAGCTGTTGCGGTAGTCTGTAGCGTCAACTGGGCAGTTTAGAATCAGCGTGATTCTGAACTGCCTGTTTTGTTTAGCCCATTTTTTGGGGATTGATTTTTTGGGGATTGTAATGACGGGCGATCGCCCGTCAAGATTGGGGGCGCAGGCTGTCTACCGTCAGACTTTCACCGCTGGCTTTGAAGTTGGTTTATCTATGGCGACCCGTTGGCAATGACTCAGCCCTTGATTTCAGCCATTATTTGCACCCACAACCGGGCCAGCTATTTGGGCGGCGCGATCGCCAGCCTGCTGGGTCAGACCTACCCGACCTACGAAATCATTGTGGTGGACAATGCCTCTACCGATGACACCCAAGCCGTTGTGGGCGCATTTCTACCCCAGCCGGTGACCTACCTGTATGAGAGCACCCTGGGGCTGTCAACGGCGCGCAACCGAGGGGCGGCGATCGCTCGCGGCCGCATTCTTGCCTATTTAGATGACGATGCGGAGGCATCACCCCACTGGCTAGCGGCTCTGGCGGAGGTGTTTGAGCAATACCCCGAGGCGGCGATCGCGGGGGGCCACGTCAGTTTGATCTGGCCCCAGGGCATGACCGCGCCCCGCTGGCTGTCGCCTACCCTCTCAGAGAGTTTGGGCACCTACGACTTGGGCACCGCCATTCGGCTGATTACAACCCCCGGCCAAACCCCCAGGGGGCTGAACTACGCCGTTAAAAAGAGCTTTTTAGACACCGTCGGCGGCTTTGACCCGCAGCTGGGCCGGGTGGGCAAAAACCTGCTGTCTAACGAAGAACTGCACCTCACCCAGCAGGCTCTGGCCGCCGGGCTGGAGGTCTTATACGTACCCCAGGCCCAGGTGGCCCACAACGTCGCCCCAGAGCGGCTGCGGCGCAGCTGGTTTTTGCGGCGCAGCTGGTGGCAAGGCATTAGCGAGTGCTACCGCGAGCAGGTGGCCGAGACGCTGACCCTAGGGCGGGTGCGAGTGCGCGGCACCTGCCTGCTGCGAGGGCTGGTCAAGGCGGTGCGCCACTGGCCCGACCCAGCCCTGCGGTTTGAGAATCTGGTCTACGCCTACGGGCAGTTGGGCTATGTGCTCAGCGGCCTGAGGCACCTGCTGCCCCGCCCTGGAACCAAGCGGGCGGAGGATTTTCTCGCTTGAGCCTGGCTGACTGTTTGTTGTTGATCCCCTTGCTAGTTGGTATTTCCCATGTCTACCCCCACCGCTAAAATCCCCATCTCAGTGCTGATACCGGCAAAAAATGAGGAGCAAAACCTGCCCGCCTGTCTGGCCAGCCTGGAGCGGGCGGCGGAGGTGTTTTTGGTCGATTCTCACAGCAGCGATCGCAGTGAAGCGATCGCCACCGCCGCCGGGGCCAAAGTCGTGCAGTTTGACTTTGACGGCCACTGGCCCAAAAAGAAAAATTGGGCGCTAGACAACCTGCCCTTTAGCCACGAATGGGTGCTGATTGTTGACTGCGACGAGCGCATCACCCCCAAGCTGTGGAACGAAATCGAAACCGCCATTCAGCGGGCCGACTTTGACGGCTACTACCTCAACCGCCGCGTATTTTTCTTAGGCACCTGGATTCGCCACGGCGGCAAGTACCCCGACTGGAACCTACGCCTGTTTCGCCACCGGGCGGGCCGCTACGAAAACCTGCAAACCGCCGACATTCCCAACACCGGCGACAACGAAGTGCACGAGCACGTCATGGTCGAAGGCCCGGTGGGCTACCTCAAGCACGACATGCTCCACGAAGACTTTCGCGACCTGTACCACTGGCTGGCCCGCCACAACCGCTACTCAAACTGGGAAGCCCAGGTCTACTACAACCTGCTCACGGGCATGGGCGACGGCGGCACCATTGGCGCTAACCTGTTTGGCGACGCGGTGCAGCGCAAGCGATTCTTAAAGAAAATCTGGGTGCGGCTACCCTTCAAACCGCTGCTGCGGTTTGTGCTGTTCTATATTTTGCGGCTGGGCTTTTTAGACGGGCGGGCGGGCTATATCTATGGGCGGCTGCTGAGCCAGTACGAGTACCAGATTGGCGTCAAGCTGTTTGAGCTGCGCCAGTTTGGCGGCCAGCTCAACGTCACCGGTAAAGCAAGCGGCCAGGAGATTGCCCAGGAGACTGCTCAGGAACGGGCACTGGCCCCCAAACCAGCGAGCCAGCCCCCCATAGTTTCGGTAGAATCAGCCCCGTAGGATGCGCGGGGGTGGCGGCTGATGACGGTTTCTTCTAGTTCTGACGGCGTCCACGGTGGCGGGGGCGATCGCCCTTGGGTGCGCCTCGATGCCTACGACCAGTCTGGGTATCAGCCAGGACGATCCAAGGGAATCATTTTGCTGTGGTGGCTGTTGCAGGCGGTGATCTTTCCGCTGACGCCCCACGCCGCTCACGGGCCGAGGCGGTGGCTGCTGCGTCAGTTTGGGGCCAAAATCGGCCAGGGCGTGGTGATTCGCCCGACGGCGCGGTTTACCTACCCGTGGCATGTGGCCATTGGCGACCACAGCTGGATTGGCGACGATGTAGTGCTCTACAGCCTGACCCAGATCACCATCGGCGACCACTGCGTGATTTCGCAAAGGAGCTATCTCTGCACCGGCAGCCACAATATTTGTGACCCACGCTTTGGCCTAGAGGTGGCCCCAGTGGTAATTGAAAATGGAGCCTGGGTAGCGACCGACTGCTTTGTCGCCCCTGGGGTAACGGTGGGAGCCAACAGCGTGGTGGGTGCCCGCAGCAGCGTGTTTAAGTCGCTGCCGCCAGGGCAGATCTGTGTGGGCCACCCCTGTCGGGCGATCGCGCCCCGCCCCATGGATTTTGATGTGGATTGAGAGAGCATCAGATGAGAGCAGTTCATTCGCCTCTGCCAGAGCAACCCAGACCTTAGGCGAATGGCACTGACATAAGCTGAAATTAACCCTCGTAGATCGCCAGAAGCCTTGATCTGCCGTAGGGTGGGCACTGCCCACCAGCCTTAATTCAGTGACATTCGACCTTAGGCGACTTCTGGAAAATAGTTTCCAAATGGTGGGCAGTGCCCACCCTACAACGGCTACAGTCGCTGGATTAAAGCTGGTTACTTCTTTCCTAGAAGTCTCCTGATAGGTTGCCGACCGCCTGATCGCACTCTACGGGGCTTCAAACTGTAGCGCCTGACCGCGCACGTCCAAATTGAGCTGGCCGTGGTCGAAGACCACCTGCCCACCGACGATGGTGACCACCGGCCAGCCGGTCAGCTCCCAGCTCTCAAAGGGGCTCCAGCCGCACTTGGTTTGCAGCATCGCAGATGATTAAGCTGGTCATGGCTGAGGCTCGCCTAGAGGCGTTAGGTTTGGCCTAACGGCAAACTGCGGCGGGTGACTGTCTGAGGCGGTAGGCGATATTATTTTTTCAGTTCCTCCCCAACCATCTCGCGCCAGTCTCGCGCCAATCTCACGCCATGAAAAATTGGTGTGTTGAAATCTGAACCATGAAGTAAGCTTATCGGCAGATATAGTCAAAATTGGCTGCGATCGCCCTGGGGCGGTAGATTTGGCCTTGCTTCAGTAGGCCCAAAACAAACAGACAGTTTGAGGAGTTACTCCATGAAAAGCTTAGGGCGTTGGATGGGGCATGCGGCATGGGCCTCGGCGCTGGCGGTGACGGCCACCGTCACAGGCGCGGCGCTGGCTCCAGAGGCCGCCGAGGCCCAGGTGGCCTACGGCAGCTACGTAGGTGTGGGTGCTGGTATTGGCGTCACCAACGATGCCGCCACTGGCCAGGGCAGCGGGGTACAGGGCGTGATTTCGGGGCGCTACCGTCTGTTGCAGTACCCGGTGTCGCTGCGTGCCCAGGCGTTTCTCTTTGGTGGTGAGTTTGCCTTTGTGCCCACTGTTTCCTACGACGTGCCCCTGAGCTGGAACACTGACGTGTATTTAGGGGCAGGCGCTTCCTTCGTGGGGGGCGGCAATAACCCCTCCATCGTCGGCGACAAGACTGCTTTTGTGCTGCAGCCCGGTATTGACTACCTGTTTCCCAACAGCAACCTGGTGGCCTTTGGCAACGCTATTTTTGCCTTTGATGCCTACCGCCAGGGGGGCAACATGGCGATCTCCGTCCAGGGCGGCGTCGGCATTCAGTTCTAGAAACTGCGCCAATTCTCACGTAAAGCTTGAAAGCGCTCGTGAGCCTAGGTGTTGCACGGACGCTTTTGGGGTACGGTATTCGGCAGAACCGCAGACCGTAAACCCTATACCCAATACCTAAAACCCGATTCCCGATACCCAATCCCCTGTCTCCAACCAGGACAAATGTATTAAAATCGACGAAGCTTGAACAGAGGATTGCCCAATGGGGATGAGTCAGCCGCTGGGGTCAGTCATCCAGGGTTCGCTGAGCCAGGGGTTAGAGGTGCGTCTGCACCCCGATATCTCGGTGGAAGATATGCGGGTGGGCAAGTTTTTGGTGGTGCAGGGGCGGCGATCGCAGTTTTTTTGCATGCTCACCGACGTGGCCCTGGGCACGGGCAGCAACCGCATTTTGGCCCACCCGCCGGAGCCGTCGAACCTGTTTTTGCAGGAAGTTCTCGCTGGCACAGGCACCTACGGCACGATCAACCTGACGCCGATGCTGATGTTTACCCAAAACGACGGCGCGGAGAGCGATGGGGTCGGGGGTAGGGAGAAGACCAAAAAGAAGGGGGCCGACAGTAGCTACGGGTCTCTGGAGGTGCAGAGCAATGCGGATGTAGAACTGCTGCCGGTGAAGACGATTCCGGCCCACTTTAGCCAGGTGTACGACGCCAGCGATCGCGACTTTCGCATCATCTTTGGCTGGGAAGACGACCCCCATCGACGCAATTTTGCGATCGGCCAGCCCATCGACATGGAGGTGCCGGTATGTTTAGACCTGGATCGCTTTGTGGAGCGCAGCAACGGCATCTTTGGCAAATCGGGCACGGGCAAGTCGTTTCTCACCCGGCTGCTGCTGGCGGGGGTGATTCAGCGCCAGGCGGCGGTGAACTTGATCTTCGACATGCACTCTGAGTACGGCTGGGAGGCGGTCAGCGAGGGCAAGCAGTTCAGCACCGTTAAGGGGCTGCGGCAGCTGTTTCCAGGTCAGGTGCAGATGTTTACCCTAGACCCCGAGGCCACCCAGCGGCGCGGGGTGCGCGACGCCCAAGAGCTCTACATCAGCTTCGACCAGATCGATGTCGAAGACCTCAACCTGGTGCGGGGCGAGCTGAACCTGTCCGAAGCCAGCCTAGAGAACGCGATCATTCTGCGCAACGAGTTTGGCAAGGCCTGGATCAACCGCCTGCTGACCATGACCAACGAGGAGATTCAAGAATTTTGCGAGACCAAGATGGGCAGCAAGTCTTCCATCATGGCGCTGCAGCGCAAGCTCACCCGCCTGGCCGACATTAAGTATATGAAGGCCGCCAGCGGCACCAACTACATTACCCAGATTCTCGCCGCCATTGACGAGGGTAAGCATGTAGTAGTCGAGTTTGGCTCTCAGTCAAACATGCTGGCCTACATGCTGGCCACCAACGTGATTGCCCGGCGCATCCACGCCAGCTACGTCAAAAAGGCCGATCGCTACTTGCAGACTAAAAACGTGGTCGATCGCCCCCGCCAGCTGATGATCACCATCGAAGAGGCCCACCGCTTTCTCGACCCGGCCACGGCCCGGCAGACCATCTTTGGCACTATTGCCCGCGAGATGCGCAAATATTTCGTCACCCTGCTGGTGGTCGATCAGCGGCCCTCGGGCATCGACAACGAGGTGATGTCGCAGATTGGCACCCGCATCACCGCCCTGCTCAACGACGAGAAAGACATTGACGCGATTTTTACTGGGGTGTCGGGGGGGCAGAGTCTGCGGTCCGTTCTCGCTAAGCTCGACTCTAAACAGCAGGCCCTGGTGCTGGGCCACGCGGTGCCCATGCCCGTGGTGGTGCGCACCCGCCCCTACGACAGCACCTTCTACGCCCAGGTGGGGGCCACCCCCTGGGAAGAACTGCCCGATGAGGTGGTGTTTAAAGCCTCAGAAATGGCCCGGGCCGATCTGGGCTTTTAGGAGATTTGTAGTCAAGACAATACCCCCAGTAGGGGCGCAGCACCTGCGCCCTTCGGAGGAAGCAAAATTCTCGGGTTTTTCGCTGCCAGAATTGTTTGCAGCGCCCTGGGTCAAGGGGGCGACGCCCAGCAGGTGCTAAGCGGTCTGGCGTGATACCCTTTGAGCTAGCCGTTGTATGACACTGTTGCGGCTTGCTTTAATTTTCTATTTGTTTGGAGAGAATTGTTAAGGTAGTGGCATCCACGCTGTGGGGAATTGGCAACCCTCCAAAGTTCTTGGAATTCTACGTATTTTTGACTACAGCCTAGGCTGCTGTGCCCTGGCTGATGATTAAACTGGGAAACAGGCATCTTCCCCTCTTTTGAGGCCAGGACAGACACTATGGCGAATCCACCGGGGCAAACCTCAGATCGCACGGCTAAATCTGAAATTCTCAATTACTACCAGTCGCATCGCCTATTTCGCGATCGCTACCGGGTGATTAAAAAACTCGGCCAGGGGGGCTTTGGCGTCACCTATCTGGCCCAAAATGCAACCCTGCCAGGATCGCCCCACTGCGTCATTAAGCAGCTCTGCCCTAAAGCGGGCAGTGAGCTTTCCCTAGAGCGGGCCAAGGTGCGCTTTCGTCGCGAAGCCCGAGTGCTGGCTAACCTAGGCAGCCATTCTCAAATTCCACAGCTGCTCGACTACTTCACCGCCGGGGGTGAGTTTTACCTGGTGCAAGACTACATCCACGGCGAAACCCTGGCCCAGGAGGTGCGCCGCAGCGGTCGCCTGACCGAGGCCCAGGTGAAGTACTTTTTGCGCGAAATCATTCCTGTGGTGCGGTTTGTGCACCGCAACCGGGTGGTGCACCGCGACATTAAACCCCCAAATATCATTCGCAGCGAGCGCGATCGCCGCCTGGTGCTGATCGACTTTGGGGCCGTGCGCGAGTTTCTCTCTGACGTGGACGACGGCGGCGCGATGCAGGCCCCAGCCACCCAGTTTGTGGGCACTCCTGGCTTTGCCCCCCCTGAGCAGCTGGCCCTGCGCCCCTGCTACGCCAGCGACATCTACGCCCTGGGCATGACCAGCCTGTACCTGCTCACCGCTCGCACCCCGATTGAGTTTGAGCAAGACCCCAACACCGGCGTAATTCGCTGGCACCACACGGTCACCGTTAGCCCCCACCTGACGACGGTGCTCGACAAAATGCTCATGCCCGATGCCCAAGACCGCTACACCACCATTGATGGGCTGGAGCGCGCCCTAGAGCTAGAGCCTCACCTCGAGGTGTTGGCCAGCTGCATGAACACCCGCGATCGCCCGTTTGTAGACGATCCCGGTGCCCAGGCCAACCTGCCCACCGACAGCTACCTGACCCCCATTCAGCGCGAGGCCCAGGCGATTCGCAAGTGGCGCACAAAGCGATCATTTGATCGCGGGCAGCAGGGGCGTTCGGCGGGGCCGGTATCGCTGCCTTAGGGGTGACAGAATTTGCTGCAAATCAGCTCCCCTGCTGATCATTTTTGAGCCAGGTTAGCAGTCGCTGGTTAAAATCGGCGTCGGTTTCGTCGTAGAGGCAGTGGCCTACGCCCGGTAGTATCTGGGTGGTAAGTAGGGGGCTGAGGTCGGCAAGGCTCTGGGCCTGGGCCACGGGCACCACGCGGTCTTGGTCGCCCCACAGCAGCAGGGTGGGCACCGTCAGCGTGGCTACCATATCTTTGATCGAGGGGCTAAAGCTGGGGTCGGTGCGCGATCGCACCAGATAGCATAGAGTTCTGGCCGCACCGCGATCGCAGGGGGGCAGCGCAAACAAATTGACCAACTCATCGTCTACCCGCTCGGGCACGGTGTAGATGCCCGCTAGGGTGCGGCGCAAAAAGCTGGGGCGACGGGCCAGGGCAAAGAGCGATCGCATCAGCACCGGGTTGGCCACCAGGCTCTCGACCCGCAGGGCCAGCGCTGCCACCCAGCCCGCCACCAAGTCTTCGCGATCGGCCCCCAGGGGCAGGGTCAGCAACGCCAGCTGCCTCACCCAGTCCGGGTGGTTGTGGGTCGCCGTCAGCGCCACCAGAGCACCTAGAGAATGGCCCACCAGCGCCACCGGCTGGCCGATCACGGCCTGAATAAAATCGCTCACCTGGGCCGCCCACAGCTCGGCCCCGTAGATCGTCGCCGCCTTCTCGGCATCGCCAAAGCCCAGCAGGTCGATGGCATAAACCGGAGCCACCTGACTGAGGGCAGGCAAATTATGCCGCCACTGGTTGAGGTTGGCCCCAAACCCATGGATCAACAGCAGCGGCGGCACGGTCACACCCTCTGGCCCCGGATGAAACCAGTAGCGAATCCGCCAGCCCCGCCAGTACCAAAACCGCTGGTAGCCCGCCGCGCTAAGGACGGTGGGCAGGCTGCTGAGTAAAACTGGAGCTGGGCGTGTCGCACGCGGCATAGGATTAAGGCACGGAGAGCCAATAGGGGGGGCCGATGGGGGCAAAGCCAATGGGGCTATGGGGTAATAGAGAAATTGTAATTGCTTAACTCGGTAGCCAATCAGCTTGCTGCGCGGGCGCGGGAAATCGACGCTTTGTTGAGCAATGGCGAGCGGTAGAGCCCAAAGCTATCCACACCTTTCTCTGGGGATTTGAACAAACGTTGACCTTCTATTAACTTGATGAGACATACCAATGAGCAGAGCTGCCTCACGTTATTTTCTGTGGTCGCTCGCTTAGATCATGCTAAACATGACCATCCTCGTTGTGGCGAATAAATCATGACACTAACAAAATGAGCATTGCTGAATGCTGGGGGGAGATGTTGCGATCGCACTTACCAATGTGCTACGTTCTACATCTGCCTGGACGTATAGCTCAGTTGGTTAGAGCACCACGTTGACATCGTGGGGGTCACTGGTTCGAGTCCAGTTACGTCCATCCCCTGAAGCGCTTGACTGATAAGAAGTTGAGCCGTTGACTGAAAGGATCTGTACTACAGAGTAAATAAGTCCGCCGCCATTTTTATGGGGCAGCTTCGCATATCTGAATCCTAGGTAGCTTTTGGCTCAGCCAAGGCGTGTTGCCTACCCCTTGTCAAGGTGAACGTTTGTCCGTTTGAGGGACGCGAGGTGACGGGCAAAGTCAAAAAGGTCTTTTTGCGCGGCCAGTGCATTGTCGATGGCGATAAGTGTCAGGGGCGATCGGGCATAGGACAGTACCTGCCGCGCAGGGCGTCGGGGCGAGTGCTATAGCAAACTCTCGCAAAGAATCGCCCTCACTGCTTTTAAGCATCAATGTCAATGTTTTCATAAAGAGCAGTGATTTCGATTTGAGCTTCAAATGCACTTAAGGACAACGTGACCGTCGGATCATCGTATTCTGATAGCAGCCATTGATTAGCAGCCGTTTTCACGTAGTGTTCTACGTGGATTTGGTACTGATCAATCAGAAGGTATTCACGGAAGCTTTTAACGGTACGGTAAGCAGAAAACTTTTCACCGTGATCGTAATCTTGGGTCGATTTGGATAGTACTTCAGCAATAAAGCAGGGGTTGATCACGGTATCGGTACGCCCGGTTTGAAGCTGTAAGGGTTTTTCGACAACCAGGACATCGGGATAGGTGTAAAGATTGCGATCAGGAATCCACAGCCGTTGATCGGCCCCAAAAATTCGGTAGGGTTTGCCTCGTAAGGTAGATTTGAGCAGGGTTGCAAGATTAATTGCTAATTCATTGTGGTCAGGTGTGCCTCCAGTCATGAGTCGAATCTCTCCGTTCACATATTCATGGCGTTCCTCCGAAGCCACTTCAAATTCCAGATATTCTTCGCGGGTGTAAGTTCGTTGTTCAAGTGCCTGCGCCATGGTCTATTCAATCTCCCTTGTGCTCAACAGTATCTGGCATTTGTTAAATAATCTCCACCGTGCGGACGCTGACGGTGCAGACTCGATCAAGCAGGTCAATCACCTGCTCTTTGTAGTCGGAAAATTTGTAGTTGGTGAACAGTTTGGCGATCATCGGGTTTTCAGGTGTCTTCTCTTTGTTTGAGGGGCGCGAGGTGACGGGCAAAGTCAAAAAGGTCTTTTTGCGCGGCCAGTGCATTGTCGATGGCGATCAGGGGCTGGGGCGATCGGGCATGGGAGAGTATCTGCCGCGCAGGGCGTCGGGCCAGCTACCATAGCAGGCGGTAGGGGCCTTGCGTTGGTATGACAGTAAAGTTGGGCGGCGGCGGTCAACGTTGACCGCCCGCTGACAACCTCCGTTCCTGCTGCACCAACGCAGTGTTCGACGGCTGGCGCTAACTTTAGGTTAAGACGGGAGCATGTGACCTTTGTTCGCGAAGCTTGAAAGTACACCGCCTTAGCAGTAAAATGGGTACTTAGATTTAGTTTCGCATCCGAAATCATGGCTGGCCAATACCTCTCTGTAAAAGAAACCTCTGAAATCCTAAACTGCTCGGAGCAATATGTTCGCCAGTTGCTTCGGCATGGCGAAATCAGCGGTGAGAGGATTAGCAGTCGGTGGATTGTAGCATCAGAGTCTGTTCAGGATTACCACATCAAGGGAGAAGATGTAAGTTTAAGCATTCCTGATCACGGGCGGAGATCGTTTAGTAAACCCGATCTTAAAGCCTTGAGCTTTTTTTCTGGCTGCATGGGTCTGGATCTGGGACTAGAAAAGGAAGGCATCAAGGTGCTACTTGCCTGCGAAATTGATTCAGCCGCCCGAAAAACTATTGAGATCAATCGACCAGATATGGCGTTGATTGGGGATATTAGAGATTATTCAGCAACAGAAATTCGAGAAAAAGCGGGATTGAGTTCGACCGATGAGATTGATGTAATCGTTGGCGGGCCACCATGTCAAGCCTTTAGCAGTGCAGGAAAGCGACAAGGTTTTAATGATGATCGAGGCAATGTCTTCTTGACATTTATTGATTTCATCATTGAACTCAAACCCAGATTTGCGGTAATTGAAAACGTTCGAGGATTATTATCCGCTCCGTTAAGACATCGACCTCATGAGATGAGAGGGAAGAATTTCCCATCATTGTCTCAAGACGAGCAAAGAGGAGGTGCTTTGCTCTTTATTACGCGAAAGCTAAAAGAGGCAGGGTATAGCGTTTCCTTCAACTTATATAATTCTGCTAATTTTGGATCGCCACAACGACGAGAAAGGGTTGTTATTGCTTGTAGTCGTGATGGAGAGAAACTTCCCTATCTCACACCAACTCATTCGGAGAATGGTCTATATGGGCTTCCAACATGGAAAACTTTACAAGAAGCTCTAGAAAGTCTTCCGAAAAATGGACATCATTTTGTTAGGTTTCCTGAGAAACGGCTCAAATATTACAGGCTTCTGAAGCCTGGACAATGCTGGAGGGATTTACCGGAGGAGTTGCACCAAGAAGCACTAGGGGCGTCTTATCATGCAGGAGGGGGGAAAACTGGTTTTTATCGGAGGTTAGCTTGGGATAAACCTGCCCCAACGTTAGTAACCCATCCAGCTATGCCTGCAACTGATTTAGCACATCCAGAAGAAGATAGACCGCTTAGCATTGAAGAATATAAGCGTATTCAAGAATTTCCAGAAGATTGGATTATCGCAGGTACGTTACTCGATCAGTATCGACAAGTTGGAAATGCTGTACCCTGCTCTCTAGGAAGAGCGATCGCCAGGATGTTGCTGACTCATTTAAAGGATAAAGTTCCGAGCATTTACCCAGACTTCCCCTACTCTCGATATCATAAGACTGATGATGTAAGTTGGGCAATTGATACTTTGGGTTATCTTGAGGAATCCCCAGAAAAACAGTTATCTCTCAACTTAGTTTAATGAATCCGATAAATCTTGCCAAGGATTGTTCCTTTCTACAGCTAAGGTATCTGGATTACCGCGTAGAACCTGTTGAACAAAAATAACAAAATTTTCTTCAGAGAATCGATCCGTATCGTACTTTTCGTTGAAATAAGACCATCGGTAGAAACCTGTTCTAGCATCAGCTCTATACCATTTTTCAATCGGCTGGTTAATTCTTACTCTGGAAGATGAACTGTTTTCCGAATTGCTGCGGTTCTTGACTTGCAAAAGAGCACCATCAACATTGCAGAAATCTACATGGCGAATTGATTCTCCCCAACAGCAATGCCAACCATAATCAGAAAGTTGCTCAGCCAAAAATTCTTCTAGCAGTAATCCTTGAATATTTTCTGCCGACATCGATAGCCTATGGGCGTATTTGATTTGCTCAAGATGCTCTGCTGTTAGCCCTATCAATCGAGCATTGATGATTGTAGTGACGATTGGATCAGCGACTGTTCTTGGTGGCTGTGAGATTCGTCTTGAAATTCGATTTTCATAGCTATTACTATACTTATTCAACCAAGTTTTAGCTAATATTTCCGGTGTGTTGGCTTTCAGGGATGGAGAAAGTCCTGGATTTCTGTAGCAGGCTATTAAAATTGTGCGATGCGCTTCAAGGAATAGCTGATCTTGTTGGGAGAACGCATCTTGAAAGATTTGCAAAAAATCTTCTTCAGAACTTGAGGTACTGATGATGACATCAAAGTCAACAGGCATTTAAATATTTTCCTTCTGGACATACGAAAACACGAAACAGGTATGTCCAGATTTTACGCCAAAATGATTGTCCTGGATTTGCTCCCCAAAGCTTAAGCCGCTGCTCTCTAACAGGCAAGGTATCAGCTACCGCCCTCGTCGAAACTTGAAGCCGTCGAACTCATTCTTAGAGAAAAAATTACGCCTAATACGCTTATGTGGCAGATTAGGTAGAAATCTGGCAGCCTAACACCCCTGTTGGGGCGATCAGGTGGAAATACGTCATGGGATGTCCTATGCCTCCCCTCGTTTAAGCCCTACACGCTCGGCCATTCATCTTGGGCCTCGTCTTTGGTGTTGGTGTTGCGATCTGGGGTGCGCCGTTCAAAGGTCAGATGCACATTGCGGCTCTGCTCGCCGTCCGCCGCCACCGCCATAATCGGGCAATCAATCGTGCCATCGTGGAACGACTGGTGGAACCGGAAGGTGCCATCCTCAGAGAGTTCGATGGGGACGCCCGCCACGGTAACCGAGGCATCGGGTTCTGTTGCACCGTAGACAATCAGCTCGGCATCGGCTACCAGCCAAAACTTGCGCGGGCCGATTGGCGCTGCTATGCCTGCGCCTGACATGGTTAGGCCAGAGAAGCCCGACAGGGTCAGCGCCCCAATGCCAGATGTCGTCAGGCCCGCAATGCCAGCGCCCGACAGGGTCAAGCCAGGGAACCCAGACACCGCAAAGCCAGACACCGCAAAGCCAGACACCCCAGACATAGTTAGGCTCGACACCGCAGCCCCCGAGGGGAAGACAAAGGAGCTAACCGGCGGTGCCAGCGACCCAGCGTGCTGCATAGAGCCAAAGATAGAGCCATCTACCCGCAGCTTTTCGCCCGCGTGGGACAGGGCGTAAAGCTGCTCGTGCAGACCCGCGGCGGCTCCGACTGTGCTCGGGTCTACCAGGGTCATGATGGTCTTGCCGCGCAGATTGTCTTCCCAGGCGACGGTGAGAAAATGCTCTTCACTCCAGTCGGAGGGGTAAACGGGGGGAATGCGAATGGTGTTGGAGCGGGCCAGCACCAGCCAGCGACCGTCGCCCGCGAGGTAGCCGATTTCTACCTGGTAGTCGCGATCGCTCACCGGAATCTGCATATACCATTCGCGGGCGATCTCGTCGCAGCCCACCTGCTGCAGGCTGTGGGGGGCCTGGTCATCGAGGTTGATGCCGGTGACATCGTAGAGGCGCAGGGCTAGCTGTTCGCCCCCCTGACGACGCAGCTCTTCTTTGTGGGTGTGGGGCGTATCCCAGTAGGCATAGGCCCATTGGGGGTCGCGGGCCATCAGCACAATGCGGCTGTCGACGTAGCCGTCGGGCAGGGGTGGCAGGCCGTCGTCGATGGTGGAGAGGTCTAGGTCGCCATCGGCGGGGTGACCCACCACGTTAAACTTGCTGGCTTCTACCGCCGCCTGGTCTTTAGTGCTGGTCAAAGAAGCTGCCGCCGCCCCGGCTAGGCCTGCTAGCCCCAGGGCAGCAGGAATCCCAGGAGGAACCACAGCGGGTTTGGGTACTGGCGGCACAGCCACTGGCTCGGGGGCCGGGGGCACTTCATCCACGGTGATAATTTCAGGCGCTGGCTCTACCACGGGGGGCACCACTACAGGCTCTGGTGCAGGCTCTGGCACGAATTTTGGAGTAGGGGGCACCGCGGCGACCGCAGGCT
>QBMN01000035.1 GCA_003241845.1 Shackletoniella antarctica
CGACTCAGTGTCAGTTTACTAAAGCGCGAACCGTCAAAGCTCAGTCTAAAGATGAAGCGCTATACCGCCGCGATGGACAATGGCTTTCTGCTCAAAATCCTGGCTGCCAGCGGGGTTGATGAGGCGTGACGGGCAACAAGATAGCTACCCTGGGATAAACGACAACCGATTTCGCTCTTGAGGTAATTAACCCTAATATCCGACAATGGCTGGGCCGTAGGCCTGAGTCAACCCGCTATAATCCGCCGATTTTACCCCTCAGCCTACCAATACAAGCACTCGATTAAGATGCGATTACCCTGATCAGCAGACGCCTTCTCAGCCAACCAATCAAGACCATCCAATACGGCGTTCCGAGTAGTGCCTTGATCGTGCAACAACCTCACATGATTAGCATCATTTGGGTAGGCACAGAGGTGAGGGTCTGTCAGGATAGTCTTAACCGCCAGGGCGTCTTTAACTGTAACGGGCAACGATAGACGTGGATCTACAGTGCTACCAACCCCAATCAGTAATGCATAGCCATGGATGAATTGCTCTGACATTCTCATCAAGTCTAAAGGGCAACAATAGTCAAAAGATCTCTTCTAGGCAGAACAGAATCCCTTAATCTACTCCTCTAAAGATACCCTTCTGCTCTCAAAGGCCGCTACCTTACTCCGCTTCCTGTAGATTTGACAGACTACTAGCAACCAAGGCCTGATTACTCCGGTCTACTTCCCTTCGTTAGCGATCTGCTGGCTGAGCCACAGCACCGGCAGCAGCCCCACCACAATGATCGCCAGCGCCGGGGCCGAGGCCTCGATCAGCCGCTCGTCGGCGGCGTACTGGTAGACCCGCACCGCCAGGGTGTCAAAATTAAACGGGCGAATGATTAGCGTAGCGGGCAGCTCCTTCATCACATCCACAAACACCAGCATGGCGGCGGTGAGCAGGCTGCTGCTCAGCAGCGGGCGGTGAATTTTCATCAGGGTTTGGTGGGGGCTTTGGCCCAGGCTGCGGGCGGCATCGTCTAGCGAGGGCTTGATTTTGCCCAGGCCCGCCTCGATCGCCCCAAAGCTGACCGCCAAAAACCGCACCAGGTAGGCAAACAGCAGCGCAATCATCGTGCCGCTCAGCAGCAGCCCGGTAGAAAAGCCGAAGGTCTGCCGCATCCAGGCATCCACGGCATTGTCAAACCGCGCCAGCGGAATCAGCGTGCCCACCGCAATCACCGCGCCGGGCACGGCGTAGCCCAGGTTGGCCCCCTGCACCGACAGCTTGAGAAAGGGCGTGGAGTTGAGCCGCAGACCGTAGGCCATCACCAGCGCCAGCAGCACCGCCAGCACCGCCGCCAGCACCGCCAGCACCAGGCTGTTGAAGCTGAGCACAAAAAAGCTGCGGTTGAGGGTGGCGTCGGCGTTGCGAATGGTCATCGCCAGCAGCAGCCCGATGGGAATGATCAGCCCCAGCAGCACGGGGGCAGCGCAGGCCAGCCAGGCCCCCACCGCCCGCAGCCCGCCCAGCCCATAGCGCGTCTGCGAAATGGTGCGGGCCATGCCCTGGTAGTAGCGGGCGCGACGGCGCGATCGCCGCTCTAGCACCACCAGCGCAAAGATAAACAGCAGCAGCACCGCCGACAGCTGCACCGCCGCCGGGCGATCGCCCATGCCAAACCAGGTGCGGTAGATGCCCGTGGTAAAGGTCGAGACGCTGAAGTAGGCCACCGTGCCAAAGTCGTTCAGGGTTTCCATCAGGGCCAGGGCCGTACCGGCGGCGATCGCTGGCCGAGCCATGGGCAGCGCCACCGCCCTAAAGCTGCGCCAGGGGCCACAGCCCAACGAGCGGCTGGCCTCTAGCGTGGCGGTCGACTGTTCTAAAAACGCCACCCGCGCCAGCAGATACACGTAGGGGTAGAGCGTCAGGCTAAACAGCAAAATCGCCCCCTGAATGGAGCGAATGTTGGGAAACCAATAATCGGTCGCCCGCTGCCAGCCAAACAGGCCGCGCAGCGCCGTCTGCACCGGGCCAAAGTACTCCAGCGTATCGGTATAGACGTAGGCCAAAATGTAGGTGGGCGCGGCCAACGGCAGCAGCAGCAGCCACTCAAACCAACGCCTGCCCCAAAACTCGCAGGTGCTCACCAGCCAGGCGGTGCTCACCCCGATCGCCAGCACCCCCAGGCCCACCCCCACCATCAGCACCAGGGAGTTGCGAATGTACTCGGGCAGCACCGTGGTCGCCAGATGCCCCCAGGCATCGCTGGTGTTGGTGAACAGGCTAGTAAGAATGATTGCCACCGGCAGCAGCATCACTAGAGCAATCATGGCCACGCCCACCGTCCAGCCGTCGGGCCTTGGCAGAGACGCTTTCCGGAGGGCACCGAGGGATTTCATAACCGGTAATTATTGCTACCCATTCCTTTTAACACAGAACCCTTTTAAGACAGAACCCTTTTAAGACAGAACCCTTTTAAGACAGAACGAACTACACAGAACGGATTCACCCAGAACTAAACCTCGCCCATCGTCCATACCCAGGCCGGCTCGGGATCTGCGGCTTTCTCCCCGGCAGAACGCCCCTTGTGAACCCGTTGCCCTCAACCATGGGTCTGTCAAAGCTCCAGAGGGCGATCGCCCAGCCGCCTTAAGAGCGACTTTAGAAGAACTTTTAGAGAAGGACTTTTGGGAAAGAATGACTTTGGGGCCGTACATAGCCCGAGTTTTCGTTACTGAAGTATGCTTTGCAGAGAGTTTCTGCGGGATCAGTTTGCCCCCCAAAAGCCCCCAGAGGCAATGGTGCGCATCTCGCCCCTTGCCCCTTGCCCCCAGCCGTCTGTTGCAGATCTGACTATGGATATTCTCAACCTCTTAACCCGTCTGCTGCTGTGGCTTGGCATTGGCTATTTTCTGTGGTGGATTTTGAAGAAATTCATCCCGGCCACTTTTTTGACCTGGTTTGGCGGGGCGATCATTTTGGCCCTGATCGCCGGGGCGTTTTTGTTTCCCCAAGACAGCACCATTGGCGTGTTTTGGCAGTTTTTGGCCTTTCCGCTGACGCCCCTGGGTGGGTCGATTACCCTGCTGGCAACGGCCCTGGGCGGCGGCTTGAAAAAAACCAACGGCCGCATGGTGATGACGGCGCTGCTGATTTTGCTGTTTAGCAGCATGCCCCTGGTGGCACGGGCCTTGGTCAACCAGTCTGAAAATGCGGTGCAGCTGGCCTACCTCAACCAGCGGCAGCTGTGCCTCGACATTTGCCCCGCCGTTGATCGGGTGCCCGTCGACCGGGCGGTATCGATTGTGGTGGTGGGCGAAAATGCCGACGCCTACCGCCTCACCAACGCCCTCAACAGCCGCATCGATGCCAACAACCCCCTCGACCCAGTGCTGGTGGCTCGGCTCAACAGCGCCGCTAATATCTACAACCAGATTGCGGCGGCGCGCCCCTTTGTCACGGTGACCGCCGGGGCGCGGTATGGCAACGACGACGAGCGCGGGGTGATCAACCAGGCGCTTCGTCAGCAGCTGGTGGGTCGGGGCGTGCCGTCGGAGGGCATTCGCATTGAGAACACCGGCACCGACATTCGCGCCATCGTCGATGACCAAAAGAATTTTCTGCGGGAGCAGGGGTTGTTTACCGACCCGCCCAGCAACGGCGCGCGCGACTTTGAGCGCAACAATCGCGACGCAAACCGGGTGGTGCTGGTGGCCCCGGCGCTCACCATGCGCCGGGCGGCGCTGACCTTTGAGGGCGATGGCGTGCAGGTGGTGGCGGCCCCTACCGAGCTGTACAGCTCGCCAAACCCCGAGGACCGCGACCCCCTGGCCCGGCTGGCCGATCTGGTGCCCAGCGTCAATGCCCTGGTGCTGACCACCCGCTACTGGGGAGAATTGCTCAGCTCGATCTATTACTATCTGCGGGGCTGGCTGCCCCCCTTCACCATGCAGTGGAACCAGGTGGTGGAGACCCTGTAGCCCTGACCCGGCCTGGCCCAAAGTTCAGCCTCAGAATTCTGGGGCAAGATTCTGCCCAGAAACTTGCCCCAGAAACTTGGCCCAGAAATTCGTCTAGGATAGGGTGGCACCCAGGGCAGGCTCTTCAAACAAAATCTATGGCGCGATCGCAGCTGCAAAAACTTGTTACCTACCTCAACCCCCATAGGCGTCAGGCTGCCCTGGGGGTTGCTGCTCTTTTTGTCGTTAACCTGGTAGGGGTCTCGATTCCGCTGCTGATTCGCAACGGCATTGACGAGCTGCAGGTCACCTTTAGCTTTAACCGGGTGATGTACTACGCCCTGACGGTGCTGGTGCTGGCCTCGGTGATGTGGGTGCTTCGCATGGTGTCGCGCATTACCCTGTTTGGGGTGGGTCGCCAAGTCGAGTTTGACCTCAAGCAGCGCATCTTTGAGCACCTGCTGCGCCTAGAGCCTGCCTACTTTGGCCGCAACACCGCCGGAGAGCTGATCAGCTGCGCCACCAGCGATATCGATAACATTCGGCGGCTGCTGGGCTTCGCCATTCTCAGCATTGCCAACACCCTGTTTGCCTACGCCCTGACGGTGCCGGTGATGCTGTCGATCAGCGTGCGGCTGACGCTGATTTCGCTGATTGTCTATCCGCTAATGCTGGTGCTGGTGCAGACCTTTAGCCAACGTCTGCGCACCCAGCAGCTCGAGGTGCAAGAGCGCCTCTCTGACCTCAGCAACCTGATCCAAGAGGATATGAGCGGGATTTCGCTGATCAAAATCTACGCCCAAGAAGACAACGAGCGCCGCGCCTTTAATCGCTTCAACACCAGCCTGCTGACCGCCAACCTCACCCTGGCCCGCACCCGCAATACGCTGTTTCCGCTGCTGGGGGGGCTGGCCAGTATTAGCCTGCTGGTAATTTTGGCCAGCGGGGCCGGGGCGATCGCCGATGGGCTGCTCACCGTGGGCGATTTTGTTGCCCTGCTGCTCTACGTCGAGCGGCTAGTTTTCCCCACGGCGCTGCTGGGCTTTACCATCACCGCCTACCAGCGGGGCGAGGTCAGCATCAACCGGGTCGAAGAAATTCTCGATGCCGAGCCGGAGGTCGCCACCGCCCCCACCGCCATCCCCCTACCGCTGGAGCAGGTGCAGGGCACCCTGGAGGCCCGCCACCTGACCTATGCCTACCCCGACAGCAAGACCCCTGCCCTCGAAGAGATCAGCTTTAAGATTGCGCCGGGGGAGCAGATTGCGATCGTTGGCCCCATCGGCTCGGGCAAATCGACCCTGGCCAACGCCCTGCCCCGCCTGCTCGACATTGGCCCCGGCCAGCTGTATTTAGACGGCTATGACGTCACCGAGCTGCCCCTGGCGGATCTGAGAAGGGCGATCGCCTATGTGCCCCAAGACAGCTTTTTGTTTAGCACCAGCATCAACAACAACATTCGCTACGGCTCGCCCCTCCTGGAGTTTCCTGAGGTGCAGCACGCCGCCAAGCAGGCCCAGATGGACGAAGAAATCCAGAACTTTCCCCAGGACTACGACACCATCGTCGGCGAGCGGGGCATTACCCTGTCGGGGGGCCAGCGGCAGCGCACCGCCCTGGCCCGCGCCCTGGTGATCGACGCCCCCATTTTGGTGCTTGACGACGCCCTCTCTAGCGTTGACAACCGCACCGCCACCGCCATTCTCAACGCCCTGTCGGAGGGCACCCAGCAAAAGACGGTGCTGTTTATCTCCCACCAAATGTCTGCCGCCGCCACCGCCGATCGCATCTTTGTGATGGAGGGCGGCCGCATTGTGCAGCAGGGCCGCCACCGCGATTTGGTGCAGCAGCCTGGCCTCTACCGCAACCTGTGGGATCAGCACCAGCTAGAGTCGGCCCTGCGGTAGCGGGAAGCTCAAATCAGGCGAATCCAGTAGCGATCGCGCCCCCGTCTCTTGGCCTGATACAGGGCCGCATCGGCGGCGGCGATCAGGTCTTCCGGGGCCTGGTTGGCCGTGGGCACCACGCTGGCGATGCCAATGCTGACGGTGAGGTAGGCGCTGACCGGTGACTGGGGATGGACGATTTGCAGGGCCGCGATTTCTTTTTGCAGGGCCTTGGCTACGCTTTCGGCCCCGGCCCGACTGGTGTTGGGCAGCACCACCGCAAATTCTTCGCCGCCGTAGCGGGCCAGCAGGTCGGCGGCGCGTTTGACCGATCGGGTAGCGGCGGCGGCGATCGCAATTAGCGCCTCGTCGCCCTGCTGGTGGCCCAGGCAGTCGTTGTACGGCTTAAAGAAATCGACGTCAAACATAATCAGCGAGAGGGGCTGCTGTTCGCGCATCAGGCGCTGCCACTCTTGCTCGAGGTATTCGTCAAAGCGGCGGCGGTTGGGTATGTGGGTGAGCCCGTCGAGGGTGGCCAGGCGCTCTAGGGTGACGTTGGCCTCGGTGAGGGCGGTTTCCATCCCCTTACGATCGGTGATGTCGATACAGTTGGTGATCACGCCGTTGACCATACCGTCAGCATCTTGAAAGGGGCTAATCACCACCTGGTACCAGCGGCGAATGCCGGCCTGATCAATAATTGCCTGCTCCCCCTGGTAGGGCCTTTGGGTGTCGATCACCTGCTGGTGAATGCGGTGCTGCTGGCTGGCCTCAAAGGCCGAAATATTGGGGTTAAAGTCGGTGTCGACCTTGCCCACCATGTCGGTGGGGGTAATGCCGTGCAGGGCAGCACTGGCGCGGTTGGCCATCTGCACCCGGTCGTGATGGTCTTTGACCACGATAATGCTGGGAATGCTGTCGATCACGTTTTGCAGAAACTGCCGCTGGCTGGCGATCTCGGCCTCGGCCCGCTTGCGCTCGGTAATGTCGCGCACAATGGCTAGCACCTCATTGGGGCCGCTGGGCACAATGCGCGCCTCTTCGTAGTGCCAGCCCTTGGCGGCCTGAAAGCGGTATTCGTAGACCTGGGGCTGCCCAGTTTGCAGCGCCAGGCGAATGTAGTGCATGCGCTCGGCGACCATGTCGGCGGGCAGCACCTCGCCCATGGGCTTGCCGATCTGCTGATCGGGTATAGCAATCAGGTCTCCGGCTCCGGCATTCATCACGTCGAGGCAGACACCATCGCCCGAGAAGCGCACCAGCAGGTCAGGAATGGCCTCTAGAATGATCCGCTGGGTGGCTTCGGCCTGGCGCAGGGCGGCGGTGCGATCGGCCACCTGGCGTTCTAGGGTTTGGCTGTAGTTGGCCAGCAGGGTCTGGGCCTGCTTGCGGGTGGTGATGTCTTGAAAGGCGGCGATCGCATACTCGACCTGCCCCGCCTGGTCAAAGATCGGCGTTGTCGCCATCTCAGTGGGGATGGCTTGGTTGCCGGGGCGCAGCTCGATGTCGTCGGCCCAGCCGGGCTGCCCCCGCAGCGCCTGGGCAATGGGTAGCTCAACGGTGGGGTAGCGATCGCCGCTGCTTGCCCGGTAGGCAATGCAGGTGTCCTCCAGGCTGAGCGACGGCACCGAGGGCATGTCTTCGAGGCAGAGCAAAACCCGCGCCTGCTGGCTGGCAAACACCATCTGACCGCGGCGATCGTACACCGCAATGCCCAGGGGAATGCCGTCTAAAAACTGCCGCCAGCGCCGCTCACTGCGCTGGAGTTCACCGTTGAGGTGTTGCAGCTCATAGTTGAGATTCTCTAGCTCAGTAAACGAGTCGCGCAGCTTGGCCTCCATGGCGTTAAAAGCCCGCGCCAGCTGCCCCAGCTCATCGAGGTGATCGACCGGCAGCGGAGTTTGCCAGGTGCCCTGGGCCGTCGCCTGAATGGCCCGCCGCAGCTGGGCAATGGGCTGCAAAATGCGGTTTACTACCGCCAGCCCCACCACCACCGAGCTGCCAACCGCCCCCAGGCTGAGCAGCGCCACCGGCCAGCTGCCCAGATAAAGGGTCAAAAACCCCAGCAGCCCCACTAGCGAAGCAATTTGCAGCACAAACACCGCCACCAACACCGTTCTGAGCGAAAAGGGTCTGAGCAAACGGCTTAGCAGCCGGTAGAGGGGAAGTTTTGGCACTGGCTCAAGCGGCAAAATTAAGTGAAGCAAAGCACCCTACCTGGTCTTCTAGAATAAAGCGCCCAGCCCAGCCCTGAAATACTTTCTGTGGCAGAAGTTTGGGGCCATAGAGCAGCAGGGCTGGCGAGGTAGCCCCATCCTAGTCGTTAGGCAGGGAATAACCCGTGATCTGAAGCAGCCATTTCGGCACCTCAGCAACCCCCACGGAGTGATTTAAAGCAGTTTTAGCCGCCATTTTTGCGTTCTATTCTGATTATCTGCGTTCTAGTCACTGTGTGATCGCTCGACCTGCATTCATCTCCCAACGCCACGCCCCTAGGTAGCCCTTAGGCCCGGCATCTTAGCCTCGCCTTAACCCACAAAGTGCCCCTAGGCTGCAATATTATGGTGTTGGATTTGCTTAGCCGTAGTGCGAACCTGGTGCCCCCATGTCAAATACCTATGCTCCGCCCACCGCAGATGTGGCCCTGAAGGTTCAAGATCTCCAGGTCTCCTACGGCTCTAACCTGGCCGTGCGCGACGTGCATCTCGAGATTCCTCGCAACGAGATCGTGGCCTTCATTGGCCCCTCGGGCTGCGGTAAAAGCACCGTGCTGCGATGCTTCAACCGCATGAACGACCTGATCGCCTCCTGCCGGGTCGAGGGCAAGATCACCTTCCATGGCGACAACATCTACGCCGACAGCGTTGACCCGGTAGAGCTGCGCCGCAAGGTGGGCATGGTGTTTCAAAAGCCCAACCCCTTCCCCAAGTCAATCTACGAAAATATTGCCTGGGGTGCCCGTATCAACGGCTACAGGGGTGACATGGACGAACTAGTCGAGAACTCGCTGCGCAAGGCGGCGGTGTGGGATGAAGTTAAAGACAAACTCAAGCAGAGCGGCCTCTCTCTCTCTGGCGGCCAGCAGCAGCGGCTGTGCATTGCCCGGGCGATCGCCGTGCAGCCCGACGTCATTCTCATGGATGAGCCCTGCTCGGCCCTCGACCCGATCTCGACCATCAAGATCGAAGAGACCATGAAGCAGCTCAGGGAAGACTACACCATCATCATCGTCACCCACAACATGCAGCAGGCCTCGCGGGTGTCTGACCGCACCGCCTTCTACAACGCCGAATCTACCGATAAGGGCGGTAAAGTGGGCTACCTGGTAGAGTTTGATCGAACCGAGACGATTTTCAACAACCCCCGCGAGCAGTTCACCCGCGACTACGTCTCGGGCCGCTTCGGCTAGGGTAACCGTTTGGGAACATAGCCCAGAACGTTGCCTCGATCAATCAGTGGCTGGCAATGCCTGGGCGATTTCTTAAAAAATAAAGTCTTACACTCGACAACCCAGGCCAGTCCTGGGTTCTTTTTTAGGCATCCGCTCTAGGGCCATCCAGAGTTGCGGCCCGCTAATTAAGGTCTAAGGTATTAGTAGCCTCTGACAACTTTATTACCAACATTTTCACCTAACTATGGCTAGTCCAGATGTCTCGCCCTCGGCAGGGGGCGCTTCGGCCACCGCTAAGCCCAACCTCAGCACCGTGACCATGCTGCGCCTGGGGGTGTTTAACATGGGCCTGGGCATCATGTCGCTGCTCACCCTGGGGGTGCTCAACCGCATCATGATCGAAGAATTGCAGGTGCCGGCGCTGATTGCAGCGGGCACCATTGCGGTGCACCAGTTTATGGCCCCGGCGCGGGTGTGGTTTGGCCAGATGTCTGACTCTAAACCGCTGCTGGGCTACCACCGCAGCGGCTACATCTGGATTGGCATTTCAGTGGTGGCAGTGACGTCATTTTTTGCGGTGCAGGTGGTGTGGCGGCTGGGGGAAGCGATGGCGACCTCGGGCTGGGGGCCAGCGGTCTATCCCTGGGTGGGGCTGCTGGCGCTGCTGTTTGCTATCTACGGTCTGGCCTTGAGCGCGACGTCTACTCCCTTTACCGCCCTGCTGGTGGATGTCTCCGACGAAGACAGCCGATCGCGCCTGGTGGGCATCGGCTGGGCCATGCTGATGGTGGGCATTATCACCGGGGTGATCATTGTCTCGATAGTGCTCAAGCCGATTGAGCTTGACGCGCCGATTGAGCAGCTGCGGCAATCGGTGAACCGGCTGTTTGTGATCGCCCCAGCGGTGGTGATTGCCCTGTCGGTGTTTAGCACTGCCGGCATTGAGCGCAAGTACTCGCGGCGATCGCAGCGCTCCATGGTCGCTGGCCGTGAAGACAGCATCACCCTGCCCCAGGCCCTGGGCATTCTCACCGCCAGCCCCCAGACCCGGCTATTTTTTAGCTTCTTGCTGGTGCTCAGCCTCAGCCTGTTCATGCAGGATGCCATTCTCGAACCCTACGGCGGCGAGGTGTTTGGCATGACCATCGCCGAAACCACCCAACTCAACGCTGCCTTTGGCCTGGGCACCCTGCTGGGCATCATTGTCACCGGGCTGCTGGTGGTGCCGCGCATTGGCAAAAAGCGCACCGTGGCCGTTGGCTGCGGCTGGGCGGCGCTGAGCCTGGTGGGCATTACCCTGGCGGGGCTGACGGGCGCTCCCCCGGTGCTGCTGGGGGCGGTGTTTTGCTTTGGCCTTGCCTCGGGGGTGCTCACCCTGGGGGCAATCGTGCTGATGCTCGACCTGACGGTGGCCGAAACGGCGGGGACGTTTATTGGGGCCTGGGGGCTGGCCCAGGCGATCGCTCGCGGTAGCGCCACGGTGCTCGGCGGCGGCGTGCTCGACCTGGGCCGGGGCCTGGTGGGCCTTTTCCACGGCGGCGAGGTGCCCGCAGCGGCGGCGTTTTTGGCCTACGGGCTGGTGTTTATGGTGCAGGCGGTGGGCATGGTGGTGGCGGTGGTGCTGCTGCGCCGGGTCAACATTCAAGAATTTCAGGCCAATGCTAGGGCGGCAATTACCGCTGCCCTAGAAAGCGATATGGATTGAGCATGTCACAAAACTTCTGGGATCAGGTGCTGGCCTTTGCTGAGGCCACCACGGCCACCGTGGGGCAAAAGCTCCTGGCAGACTTTGGCCAGGTGCAGGCCGACACCAAGGCCGACGGCAGTTTGGTGACCCGGTGCGATCGCTGGGCCGACGACACCCTACGCGCCGCCATCCGGGAAAAATTCCCCGACCACGGCCTGCTCAGCGAAGAGGTGGAGCACACCTTTCCCGCCACCGACTGGTGCTGGATCATTGACCCGATCGACGGCACGACAAATTTCACCCGAGGCATCCCGATCTGGGGGATTTCGTTGGGGTTACTGTACCGGGGCACTCCGGTCTTTGGCTACGTGGCGATGCCGCCCCTGGGCCAATCCTTCTACGGCTACTGGCCGGGGGCGAGCGGGCTAGAGATGCCTAGCGGTGCCTTCTGCAACGGCCGCCCGATCCACAGCAGCGATGCGCCCCCCGACAAAAACCAGTGCTTTAGCCTCTGCGCCCGCAGCACGGCGGTGCTGGCCAACCCCTTTCCCTGCAAGATTCGCATGCTGGGGTCGGCGGCCTACAACCTGCTGCTGGTGGGGGCGGGCGGGGCGATCGGCGCGGTGGAGGCGACCCCCAAAATTTGGGATATTGCGGCGGTGTGGGCGATCGCCCAGGCTGCTGGGGCCACCTGGGTGCCGCTGGATGACATCGAGCCGTTTCCGCTGGAGGTGGGTAAGGATTACAGTACCCATCCCTACCCCACTCTGGCAACGGCTCAGGCTGTCTGGGTGGAGACCTTTAAGCCCCTGGTGCAGGGGGTGGCTAAAGCCTAGTGCCGCCTGTACCAGGGCGATCAGACCTAGGCAGAGCAGTCTCTAAGGCACGATCACAGCGCGATCGCCTACCTGAATCCCGGTTCCTTGAACAATGGTGCCAATGCTGGAACTAGAATCAACGTCGGTCAGCTCTACTCGCCCAGCCGAGGTGGTGATGGTTCTCAAGACCCGCCCGGTATCGGGGTCGGTGACCTCGCGATCAACTCGCTCAATCGACACCACCATACCTGCCTGAAACCCGTCTCGGCTACCGCGATTGAGAATCACCGTGTTGCCGTCCACATCAGCGACCACGGCTGACACCGAAGACGCAGCTCCTGCCGGTGACCCGGGAGCTACTGCCAAGATATTTTGGGCCAAATCAGCAACGGCGTCGCTGGCAGCATCGCTAAGCAGAGCATCTTCGTTTCTAGAATCGGTATTGCCTCCGATTCGACCCAGGCGCACAGACCCACCGCCTTCGGTCGCGGTTCCGCTACCCTCTGCCACCGAGAGAATCTCAGCCGTTGTCGTGTTGATCAATCGGGCCGAAAGAGCGACCTCAGCATTGCGGTTGCCGCCCCCCACAGAAAACGGCCCCAGGTTCACCCCTGAACTGCCACTCCCCAGATTAAATCGAGTAATGGAGCCGACGATCACCGCATCTACCCCCAAAATGCGGCCTACCTCTGCGGCGGTTGCCGCATCGACCCGACCACTCAGGCCCAGATTTTGCTCTTGCAAAATCGCATCAATGCGGCTGCGCTCAACCATGATAAACCGCCCAGAACCGACCAGTTCATTGGTCAGCAGATCGCTCACCCCCTTTTCGGGGCTGCTCAGACGAAAGAAGCTAACCGAGCGATAGGTAGTACCAGTGCTAGAAAAATCGAAGTCTAGCACCGCAATCCGCATGCGATCCTGGGGCTGAGTTGAACTCTGGGTAAGCAAAACCCGCTGTCTAGGTTCTGCCATTGGCTGGTCAGACAGGGCGGGGGTGGCTAGGCCAACACTGCTACACAGCAGCAGTCCGCCAACCAGGCTGAGCTTCAAGCGTTTCATAAAACTAGTTCTCCAAAATTGTGGTCGATAGCAGGGGGTGCTAGGCATCTTTTTAGCACGTTGAAGTCAGTTACAGCCTCTAACTGCCCTTTTCCGTACGATAACTATGTGAGCTTTAAACAACGCTCAGAATATGGGAACAAGCTTTAGAAAGCGATCGCCGATCAAGTCAGGCATGCTCGGATAAAGCAGCAAGACCGAAACCAGCCCATGGACTGAGATCTACTGCTCTCGCACCAGTTCGGTATTGACTTCATTGAGGGGGCGGCGGCGCAGTTCTTCTGACTCGGTGCGGGGCAGCAGGTTAAAGGCATCGCGCATGGCATCGTCGATCGCCTCGTAGGCTACCGTGCCGACTTCGTTAAACAGCAGCTCGCCCTCGGCGTCAAACACCAGGGTTTGGGGCACCGCATCTTTAAAGTAATAGCCCGGCTCATTGGGTTCGTAGCTGGCCTTGACCGGAATCGAGTCGGCCATGATCGGGACGAAATTGGCCACCCGGCCGTAGGGCGCCTGGAGCTGGGAGATCACCGAAGCAAATTTCTTACAGTCGCTGCTGTCGTCGACATAGATCACCACTAGGGCAACTTTGCCGTAGCGCAGCGACTGCTCCAGGCTAACCTTGGGGGGCACCAACGAACCGTTGCCCGCGTAGAGGGCAAAAATATTGCCGTCGTATTTGTCGTCGGTGAGGCCCGCCAGCGCAGCGGGCTGCCCGCCCAGACCCAGCCACAGCACCAGGGCGGCGCAGGCCAGCCCAAGCACCTGCCCCAGGCGATGAGTCGCCGTCGATAGGACAGAGAAGGTAGAGCGGGGAGGCAGCATTGCGGTGGATATCCTTAGGGTTAAAGAATTGATTTAGAGTCTGTTGGGCAGGCCTGAATGGGGTTGCAGCCCTCAGGGTCACAGGCTCAGGGCCACAGGTTCTAGAGCACAGGTTTTAGAGCACAGGTTCTAGATCACAGACTCACTACAGACTCTATTAGGCCACAGAATGGCGAGGCTTACTGCTCGGCATCGCGAAATTCTTGCACGATCGCCCGCATGGCCTCGTTGTTGGCGACGCGCAGATCGTCGGGGGTCCACACCACCACCTGGTAGAAGCTGTCGCCCATCTCAACAGTGGTGTGTAGGTAGGCCACCGGGCGCTGAGATACGTCGCCGCGCACCTCGTACTGCACCGCCGGAAAGCTGCCGACCCGATCAACGCCGGTGAGCGACTGGTTGGCGACGATGGGGCTGAGACCACCCTTGAGAATTTGCAGATAAATATTGGCCTGGTCTTGAAGATTGCCCTGGGCCACGGCGCTGCGATCTTCGCCCAGCACCACCAGAAACATGGTTTCGTCGGGGTTGTAGGCCTCTAGGTCGGCATTGCCGTGGAGACTGCCGGTGGGGACGGCCTGCCAGCCGTTGGGCAGGCTCAGCTGAACGGGCTTGAGCCGACTTACCAGGGTATCGCCGCGAAAGGATCGATCAACGCGCTGGTTGGTCATAGAGGCAGAGTCGGGCTGCGATCGCGATAGCCCCAGGGTGCCGCAGCCGGTAATGCCCAGGGCCATCATGGCAACTAGGGCCAGGCTAGGCCACCGTTGCTGTCCTCCACCGTTTTTCCCCACCATCGCTCCACCCTCTTGCTGTCTCAGATTCTGTCAGCTCTATCTGTCAGTTTCAAGGGTATAGCAACAGCTCCGCAATGGCCCCATACTCTCTTATGCTAAGTAGGTGTTTGCCGATGGCGGCAAATACCTGATCTCAATCTAGAGTTACCCCATGTTACGAGCTGGCATTGTTGGGCTGCCCAACGTTGGCAAATCTACCCTGTTCAACGCCGTGGTGGCCAACGCCAAGGCCCAGGCGGCAAACTTTCCCTTTTGCACCATTGAGCCAAACGTGGGGATTGTTGCGGTGCCCGATCAGCGCCTGGGGGTGCTGGCCGACCTGTCTAGCTCCGACGAAACGGTGCCCGCTCGGGTCGAGTTTGTCGATATTGCGGGCCTGGTGCAGGGGGCCAGCCAGGGCGAGGGGCTGGGCAACCAGTTTTTGGCCAACATTCGCGAGGTGGATGCGATCGTCCACGTGGTGCGCTGCTTTGACGATGACGACATCATCCACGTCTCGGGTTCGGTAGACCCGGTGCGCGATATTGAAGTGATTAACCTCGAGCTGGCCCTCTCTGACCTGGCCCAGCTCGAGCGTCGGGTCGACCGGGTGCGCAAGCTGGCCCGCGCCGACAAAGAGGCCCAGGCTGAGCTAGCCATTCTAGAGAAAATTCTGCCGGTGCTCAACGAGGGCAAACCCGCCCGCCAGGTCGATCTAGACGACGAGGCCGAGGCGATCATCAAGCCCCTGGGGCTGCTCACCCGCAAGCCCGTGATCTACGCCACCAACGTCTCTGAAGACGACCTGGCCAGCGGCAATGCCTGGGTCGAGCTGGTGCGGGCCGTGGCGGCGGCAGAAGACGCCCAGGTGGTGGTGATCTCGGCCCAGGTCGAGTCAGAACTGGTCGATCTAGACGACACTGAGCGCAAAGACTTTCTCGAAGCCCTGGGGGTTGAAGAGGGTGGCCTTAAGACCCTGATTCGCGCCACCTACGAGCTGCTGGGCCTGCGCACCTACTTCACCACCGGCCCCAAAGAAACCCGCGCCTGGACGATCAAGGCGGGCATGGTGGCCCCCCAGGCCGCCGGGGTGATTCACACCGACTTTGAGCGGGGCTTTATTCGGGCTGAAACCGTGGCCTACGAAGCCCTGGTGACGGCGGGTTCGATGGCTGGCGCTAAAGACAAAGGCCAGGTGCGCAGTGAGGGCAAAGAGTACGTGGTGCAAGAGGGCGATGTGATGCTGTTTCGGTTTAACGTCTAGCCCAGTTCAGGTTTGCTCGACTTATTTGCTTGACGTCACGAAGCCGTCAGGATGAGCAAAAAAACTCGTGCATCAGGAGTGGTCTGTATAGGAAAATCTATCTACAATTTGACCCATCGGGGCGCGAGTCCTTTCGTCCCAGGTTCGTAGGTACAGGGCTGTGGCATTACCGCTTCTATCTTACTCTCAGGTTCGCTCAGCCCTGCAGCGGGTGCAGGGGGTGCCCCCCTGGGCGCTGCTGTCGCTGGTGCTCAACGGGCTGTTGTTTATTACCGTGATTGTGGTGCTGCGGCAGCTGGGCCGAGCGGGGAATGGTTTGCCCCAGGCCAACGCCTTTGCCGCCGACCAGTATACGGCGATCGCCCCCTTTGACCCCGATCTAGGCATGCGCCACAGCCTTGACTACGAGCAGTGGGTGGCTCTGCTGGCGGCCGAGGCCGAGGCGGCGGTGGCCATTGAAGCGCCGCGCCAAAATATTTTGCTGGGCGACTCCCTCACCCTGTGGTTTCCCGGCAGCATGCTGCCGGGGCGCAAAACCTGGATTAACCAGGCGATCTCAGGGGAAAACTCCGGCGGGCTGCGCGATCGCCTCTACCTGCTAGACGACACCTCCCCCGAGGCGGTATTCATCATGGTGGGCATTAACGACCTGATCTGGGGCGGCTCGAAGGCCGACCTGGTCTACAACGTGCGCCGAATGATCGACTACCTGCGCCAGACCCATCCCGAGGCGCGGGTGGTGATACAGTCAATTTTGCCCCACGGTGGCGAGACCGCCACCTGGGAAGGGCGCGATCGCCTCTCAACGATTTCCCCCGATCTGATTCGCCAGGTGAATGACCAACTCAAGCTGGTGGCGGCTGAAACCGGGGTTGATTTCTTGAATCTCTACCCCCTGTTTGTCAACGGCGATGGCTACCTGCGCCCCGACCTCACCACCGACGGCCTGCACCTCAACAAAAATGGCTACATGGTGTGGCGCACCGCCCTAGCGCTGTTTAACGAGACCGACTTTCGGCCTTAGTCTGGGATCAAGCTGATGGTGACGGGAACGACCTGGGATTTGCGGTTTAGGGCTCACGGTATCCGGTTCAAGGCAGGCCGTAAATCGAATACCGGATACCGTAAACCTTCCCCCCCTAACTTCTCGTCTATTCGTTGTCAGGTCACTGTAGGGTGCATTCGCGAAGCAATGCACCAATAGGAAAGATAGCAACTGGTATCTTATTTCCTTGCGTGTCCCTAAGCCGTCAGCTCTAGCCGATAGCGGTACAGAGCCACGGGCTGGTTTTGGGCCTTGAGAAAGTCTGGAGCCTGGGGCGACAGATACACCGCCGTCACCTGGTCGGCGGTGATGCGTGGCCCAGAGGTGCGATCGCCCTCCCGCCGATAGGCAGTGGTCGTCTCCACCTCATTAAAGTAGGGGATCGCTCCACCCCGAAACACCTGCTGAAACCGCTCTACGGTAATGAACTGGCCGGGTTCAGGGGTCTCAACGGCGCGGGCGGTGACGGTAGTCTCTAGCTGGCGACGGCCGCTGAGTAATGTCACCTGGCGGTTGGGGTTTTGGGGGTCAACCTTGACGGCTTTTACCGTGGCATCGCTCAGGTAGGCGCGGGCCAGGCTGAGCCCGTTAAAGGCGCGATCAGCTACGGTTTGAGGCGGCCCGGTGACGGTCGGAATCAGACCCTGCGATCGCCGCTGCGCCCCCACAAACCGCACTGGGCAGCTCACCGCTATCCCCATCTGGCCACGGTTGCCCTCAAAGCCGGGGCTGACCAGCTCGGGGGCCAGGGGGGCAGCCAGGTCTACCAGGGTGCTGGTGAGCAGCCAGTCGCCCCGCAGCCAGTCGGGGTAGACCAGATCGCCCTGGGCGGCGGGCAGCGAGGGCTTGGTGCCCCAGTTTGGAAAAGCCGTCAGGCGCTCGGCAGGGCCTGCGAGGGCCTGGCCGCTGCACAGCAGCCACACGGTCAGCAGCAGGGTGAGCCAAAACCAACGGCGGCGCAGCAGAGCGAAGATGGGTCGAGGCATGGGTGGGTACGGGGCTTGAGGGCGATGCTTTGGGGTAAGCCTTAAGGGCAGTTCTATGGGGCAGTTCTTAGAGTTGTAGATTGGCTGGTGCTAGCCTCGATTAATCGGTCTTTGGCATCGATCTGTGATAGATGCCCGCCCCGTCATCTGGCGGAAACGCCTAGCCAGTTAACGCCGACTCCGATAGGCTGAGAACAGTGCAGTTTCGCCCTGGGGCGGGCCGTTGGGCAAGCCCAGGTACAGGCATCGTAGGCAAACTGAGGCCTGCTGCGGTTGAGCCAGTTAAGGCCCAGTCAAGGCCCAGCCAAGGCATCTACCAGCATTTACCCGAGTCAAACTCCTGGTTATCCTAGTGCATTCGGCGGCAACCCTGTAGGCTCACCTCGGCGATCACACCGTTCCTTCTCCATCATCGTCACCCTTGAGGCATGTCTTTGGAAACCCCTCCCCCCAGCTCTCAGCCCCTAGACGAGCCTGAAGAAATCACCGCCGGGAGCCTGCTAGAACGCTACGCCGCCGGCGAGCGAGACTTTCGCGGCATTCAGCTGATCGGCGCTGACCTCAGCCAGCAAAACCTCAGCGGCGCCAACTTTCGGCAGTCTAACCTGCAAAACACCAGCTTTCGCGGGGCCACTCTGGTGGGGGCCAACTTTCGTGAGGCCAAGCTCACCGACGTCAATTTTGAGCAGGCTACGCTGATTTTGGCCAACCTGATTGGGGCCGACATCGCCGATGGTCGTCTAGCTCGGGCCGACCTCAGCGAGGCGGGCATGCGCAGCGCCAACCTCGTGCGGGCCGACCTCAGCGAGGCCACCCTGCGCGAAACCAACCTCAGCGAGGCCGTGCTCGACCATGCCACCCTCCAGGGGGCAGTGCTGAGCGAGGCTAGCCTGAGTCGGGGCCGGCTGCTGGCCACCAACCTCAGCCACGCCAACCTAGAGCACGCCAACCTGACCAGCGCGCTGATGAACCGCGCCATTCTCAAAAACGCCATTTTAGTGGGGACGATATTTACCGGGGCCACCCTGGAGGGGGCTGACTTTCAAGCGGCAGACCTGAGCCGGGCCAAGCTGAACAGCACCAACTTGGTCAACGTCAACCTGTCAGCGGCCAACCTGCGGGGGGCCAACCTCAGCTGGAGCTCGCTGCGGGGGGCCAACCTGCGCGGCGCTACCCTTTACCGCACCCGACTGAGTTGGTCAAACCTGAGTGGAGCCGACCTCACCGACGCGGTGATGATCAACGCCAAGCTCGACTACACCAACCTGCGGCGCACCGATGTGAACGGCACCATTATGCCCGATGGCTACACCATGGGGCCGAAGGCTGAGATCTAAGCACGATGCCCAGGGCGTCACCCGATGCCTACTTAGGGCGTCGCCTGGTTGGGTTTGCTGCGGTTGGCCTGCATGGGGGCGGTGGGTATTAAAAAAGGAAGATATACCACCGTCAGCGACGGGGGAGTGGTGCGCAGATAGGTCACCATCTGGCGCTGCACCGCCTGAAACTGGTCTTGAATTGCCTTAGCCTCTAGGTGCAGGAGTGAGGGCAGATAGCTGCCCAACCCCGCCTGGCGGTTCAGAGTTTGGTGTAGCCGGGGCCAGCTGGCCAGGCCCTCGGGCACCGTCTGGGTCAGACGCATTGACAGAGCAGTGGTCGAAAAGGCCGTAACGCTGCTGGGGTCAAGAGCCCAGGCGTAGGCCTCAGCCTCGTCGGTTTGCTGCATCACAAAGCTCAGGCTGACCCCCTGCAAAAAGACCCGCAGGGGGGTCGTAGTGGCATCGGGCAGCGCAGGCATAAAGGGAATGCGGGCCAGGTCGGCGTTGAGGTTGTTGGGGTCGCCCACGCTCAGGTGAGACCCGCCCAGCACGGTCAGCAGGTGCTTGGTGCCCGACAGCTGCATGAACGGGCGCAGCTGCTGGCTGGCCATGGGGGTGACGGTGTCGTGGGTGCCGGTCAGCATCAGGGTGGGCACCCGCACGCGGCTCAGCCCGGCTTCGCCAAACAGCAGGCCGGTCAGGGGGTTGGCCACCACCAGCTGGGTAATGCGATCGTCGCGCAGGTTGGCGTACTTGACCGGCAGGTCGAGGGCGGCGCACTGAAGCCAGTCAGCCGGGGAGAGATTGACCGGGTTGAGGGTCTGGCAGTACGACTCAAGCGATCGCAGATCGAGCGCCGCCCCGGCCAGGGCCAGCCCCGTGTAGCCCCCCAGAGAATGGCCAATGAAGCTCACTTGGTCGGTGTTGAGGCGATCGCGCAGACTGTAGGAATGGCGGTTGAGCTTCTCTAGGCGATCGAGCACGTAGGTGATGTCGCGGGGGCGATCTAGAAACTCGGTGGCGGGCAATACCCGGCTCTGGGCAGCGGCCTCGGTCAGATCGCCCAGGGGCATGTCGCCTGGGGGACTGTTGGCTGAAGGACTGTTGGCTGAGGGTAAAGACAGCAGCGCCGAGACGTTGCTGCCGGGGTGCTCTACCGCCACCACCGTCAGCCCGTGGGAGGCCAGGTGCTCGGCCAGGTAGGCAAAAAATCGACGGTCGGCCCCAAAGCCGTGGGAGATCACCACCAGGGGGCCGTGGGTGTCTTTGCTCCAGTAGATATCGACGGGAATGCTGCGATCGCGGCTGTGGTCACGCATCACCAGCTCCCAGCGCTCTACCTGCGAGCTGCCCAGGGTAAACGGATCAACGCTGGGCAGCGGCAGCGGTGTAGATGCTTCTGGCTCGGGGGCCTGGCGCAGCACCCGGCTCAGGGCTTTGCTCTCCATCTGGGCCAGGCGAAACTGAGAGGCCAGGCTCAGCAGGGTGACCACGTTGATCTCAAGGGTGTCGGGGGGCATGGCCTGCAAAATGCCCAGCAGGGTTAGCCCCGACTCGGCGGCTGAAACCTGTTCTAGGGTCACTCGCAGGTCTTCTGCCGCCAGGTTGGGGGCGATCGCCCGCAGGGTATCGAGCAGCTGAGCACCGCCGGGGGTACGCAAAATTTCATCTAAAATCACCTGGCCAACCTCGGGTTCGAGGGTGATTTCGCCCTGAAGCGCCTCTTGCAGTCCGGTGGTGAGCAGCGGCCGATACAGCTGAAGTGCCCCCGGCACCTCGCCCGTAGCGGCAAAACGCTGCAAATCGTCAAGGCTGACGGTCTGAGAAAACCGCCCTAGCCGCACCGTTACCGACTCTGCCGCCGGAGCCGGGGGAGCCAGGGCCAGGCTTCCCGCCAGCAGCGTCACTAGGGCAAAGCCACCTCGCGGCATCGGAGCCAGCAGACGTTTAAGGCGATGAAGCCCATTAACCCAAAGCACTTTAGATGGCACGGCAAGACAGCAAGAGCAGGGACAGAAACAGCGTGGCGGCACCGAAGTCAGACGCTGGGCCAGGAATGACTCCACTGTACCCATCCATCCTTAACTCGTTAACTAAATCTATTAGTTAACTTAATCTAAACGACAGCTCCATCGGTTTGTGAGGTCTGATCGTCAAGTTTCTTTGCGATTACGTTGGGGGAGGTGACGTTGGGGGCAATCGCGCTAAAAACAGCCTACGCTCTCGGTTATGCGATCGCCTCTGTCGAGTGGGTGGTGCCCATCGACGGGCAGGCAGGGTAATGGCTGGTGTCGCAGGCAACATCTTTTGACCCCAGGGGCGACAATCCGCAAAAATATGCCCAATCTTAAGGTAAGAGCCTGTAAGGTAAAAGCTAAACCCTCCACCCGCTGGTGCCATGACAGACAACGAACCATCGCCCAGAAATAATTTTCTCTTCCCTCGCAGCAAGTACTGGGGCGAGTTTACGCCGCAGCAGCTGGCCTTTAACGCCAACCTGCAAGAGTTTGCCCAGCGGGTGTCGTTTGTCTGCAACCTCGAGACCGGCGGCAAAATGCCTGCCGATGCCGCCTACGATGAAATCAAGCGGCTGTGGAAAGACCTGAAGAAATCAAAGGCCAATCTGATCGACGCCGAAGCCGCACCGCCCCCAGAACTGCCGCCCGACGAACCTCAGAGTTAGATATACATTAGCCATCCCTACCCCTCCTAGGGGTCTTTGCCCCGCCGTTCCCTAGAAACCGAATTTTGGCCCTATCTCTAGGGCCACGTCACCCCGCTAGAAACCTGGCTTTTACCCCAACTCAACGCTAAAGTAGCTGCTTGAACTCATCCAATCTAAGTCCTGCATCGCGGACTATCCCCGCCATCGTGATGGCGTTTACCGGGTTGTGCCTTGGAATCGTCAAAATTCTGCTACCGTCAGACATAACAGTATGCTTGCCTTGCCGAACAACCCTAAAACCAGCTTTTTCTAACGCTTTGACCGCTTTGAGATGATTGACACCTGGCAGTTTTGGCATCTTTACACCAAAACATCGACTTCGCGCAATTGCCCATTTGGCACAAGATCTGCAATCACTGCCAAGTATTCTTGAATGGCTGCTTGGATGTTAATGATCGCCTCTTCCTCAGTCTTACCCTGAGACCAACATCCCGGCAACCCTGGGCAAGACACGCTGTACCCTTCTTCGGAGTTGTAAAGCGCCACCTTGTACTTAATAGATTGCATAACGAGCAACTCTCTCCGCCAAATAGCACATGCAGCTTAGCTTAGCTTGAATTATTCACCAGATCAGAAGTCAATGGCTGTCATTCCCGTGAAAACGGGAATCCAGGCGACGCACCATACTCTCTAGTGGATTTCCGCCTGCGCGGGAATAACGGGAGGGGATTCCCGCCCCACCTGCGCGGGGCGGGTTCTACGCCAAAATGACGAGCGGTTCCTTAGGGTCATGAATAGTGCAGGTTAGATCATAGATCAAAGAATAAAGACCCAATGCCCCTTTACTCGACTCATCTGCAAAGGGAGTCAAGCCCTAATCGGCACTCGACAAACAGTAGGGATAAATGGGCACAGCAGTTTTTTTGATCGCCCGAGGCTGTTTGACTGCCCCTAAAACGCCGAGGAGGCCAGCCAAAAACTGACCAAAAACCCGGCAATAGTCGAAAACGTCACCGAGCCGCCGCCCATTTCGTAGGCTTCGGGCATCATGGTGCTGGCGATCATGGCAAGAATGGCTCCCCCGGCGGTGGCCTTGGCCATGTCTAGCATCCACACAGAGACCACGGGCACCAGCTGACTGCCGACCATGGCCACCAGCCCGCTGAGCAACACCGCCCCACCCCACAGAGCGAGAATGCGCCCCGCCGAGGTGCCCGCCTGGCGCATGCCAATGGAGCTAGACATCGCCTCGGGAATGTTGGAGATAAACACCGCCATCAAAAACGAGGCCCCCGTGTGGCCCGTACCCACGTGAAAGCCGATCACCAATGCCTCGGGAATATTGTCGATCATAGTGCCCACCAAAATGGCCAGGGGGGCAGAGCTTTGGGCCAGCTCCTTAAACTGCTGCTCAGAGATCGGAATATCGACCTCCACGCTGTCGAGCACCTGCTGCCGCCAGTGGTCGTCATCCATGGGGGCGGGCTTGGCGGTAGATTGGGTGGTTTCGCGCAGTCGTCGGGCCAAAATGCGGCTCAGCCCGCTGGAGAGCTGAGGGGCGTAGGTGAGCATGGCGTCAAAATCGGTCTTGTCGAGTTCGTAGAGCTCCATGGGGGTGGTGGCCACCACGGTGGCCGATCGCTCTTCGCCTGTGAGCAGCGCCATTTCGCCAAAGATCTCCCCAGAGCCCAGGGCGGCCAGCCGCTGGGGGCCTTTATAAATCGCGGCATCCCCGTCCACAATCAAAAACATCGAGTCTCCGGGGGCACCCTCTTGGCAGAGCACCGTGCCGGCCTCGACCTGGAGCGGCTTGAGCAGGGGAATAATCGCCTGCATCTCGGCGGGCGACAGACTGTGGAGCACCTCGATATGGCCGATGCGATCAAGCACCTCCGAGGCTTCGTCTTGGCGATGGTGGTAGAGGAACCGCCGCGACGACGAGGGGTGGCGAATAAAGCCCCCCCGGTTGTCGATGTAGCTCACGAGCACGGTGAACAGGGTGCCCCCAAAGGCAAAGCCCGCCACCAGCGGCAAAAAGCCACTGCTCTGGTAGGCGGGCAGGGTAATGTCGTAGGCGATCGCCGAGAGCAGAGTGCCGCTGCCAAAGGCCATGATCGCTGCTGTGAGCGATCGCGCTGGTCGCCAGGCAATGCCTAAAATTGCCCCCAGCAGCAAACTAGAGGCTCCCAACAACCCTTGAACTAGTGCAGTAAACGAAACGCTCATGATCGCCGAGACCGGGAGTGCAATAGCCGAACCTGATGACCAGGGTACTGCACAATGCTCCGCTTCCTGGCAAACTAGAGCCTAAGGAATTTTTACCGCCGCCCTTGGGCCGCCCCTATTGCCATGACCCCACCCAGCCAGCGCCGTCGTCGCCCCGCCTCTGGTAGCCAGTCGCGATCGCCCCGAGCCGCACGGGCCCATGACCGGGCAACCGTGCGGTTATCAGATCGCCGCTCCTCCGGGGGGCTGTGGCTGCTCTGCGGCCTGCTCTACGCCATCGCTGGCGCGATCTTGACCGCCCTGCCGACGCTGCCCTGGCTGTGGCTGGTGGCAGCGGCGGCGGCGGTGGTGCAGGGGCTGGTGTTGGCTGGCCCCCAGGCGCTCCAGCGGTTTCAGTGGCTAACCGCCAACCTGATGGTGCTGGGCAGCATTGTCGGCGGCACCACCCTGGCGGTGGCGCTCTCGGTGGCCCTCAACTATCTGGGCACCGACAACCTCGACGACTTGACCATTGCCAGCGCCTTCACCGAGGTGGTGGGCTACAGCTTGCTGGCGGCGGGGCTGGCGGCGCTCTGTAGCCTGACCACCGCCGCCCTGGGCGATCGCCTCCTGCGCCGCTACCCAAGCCGCACAACCAGCCTGACCCTGATCAGCACCTGCCTACTTGGCCTATTCATCGGCGGTGGCATTGGGCTGCTAATCTGACTTCAATTCCGGCTTCAATTCCGGCTTCAATTCCGACGTCAATTCTGGCTTTAATGTTCGCCTGGACTAGGTTGCAGCCCTAGTCCCGCTGGCTAGGACATCAAGACATCCAGATGAACGTCAACTATAGCTAGGCGATCGCGTAGCGAAAGCTCAGCGTTGCCCAGCGGTCGTGGTGCAGGGCGATCGCATCCTGGGGCTTATCGTCAGAGGAGGTGTCAAGATCTTGCAGCAGCGCCTGGGCCAGCTTGAGGGGTTGGGCAATGGGCCGAAACCCTGTGACCAGGGAGGGCGGCGCTGCCCCGAGCACCGTTAGGCACCGCTGGAAAGGTCGGGTGCTGAGAATCAGGTGAGCCTCAACCCAGGTAGAAGATCCGGGCATAGCCCAACTCTGACCCTCGACGGGAAAGGAGATCATCTGGCCAGCCGCCAGCGGAGTAGCATCCTGGGGGGTTTCAGGCTCATCCTCCGGTGGGGGTTCAGGCAGGGTGACCAGGGCCGTACATTCACCTCGGCTGTCAAAACTGATCAACAGCAGGTGTAGGTCTTGGGATGTGGCATTGGCAATCTGGTAGCTAATGCGGCTGTCGCGGGGAAGCCGCAGTTGTTCGGGGGTGGTCTGCGCCTTCTGGGCCTGGCGAATAGACAGGGGCCAGGTGGGCGCAACCGGACGCTCCGTAGTCTGTACCCACAGGGGGGCGATCTTGGGCTGCACCGATGCCAGTACCGCTGCCACCGCCAGCTGAGAGGCGGCGCGGTTTTCGGTCAGGCGCACCAGCTTGAGGGCCAGCAGGGTTTGCAGGTAGGGGCCGAGGCGGTTGACGGCCGTTTTGACCGCTTCTTCTTTGGCCAGCATGGTGCCCGGCAGCAGGGTACGGTTGGGGGCAAACAAGCCGTAGCTGCTCTCGGCCAGCCCGTCGCTGTTGGGTCTCGGGCCGACGGTGGCGACACCGGGCAGGGCGGCGGTGAGGGTGGGAGAGGGGCCAATGGGCAGTCGACCAAACAGGCAGTCGGCGGCTTTCTCCCCAGCGGTGACGACTGTGACTAGGGATAGCCCGGCTAGGGCGCTGGTAGCATCGACCCGCTCGACCCGCTTCAGCTGGCTGTCGAGGGCGACCACTAGATCGATAGCCTGGGGCAGCAACCGCACCTGCTCGTAGATAGGCAGCTGAACCAGGAGGACTGGGGGAGGATCGTTGACGAGTTTTGCCTGTGCCCGCAGCCCGCTGCGCGACTCCAGGCGCAGGGGAATGGCCGGGCCGGAGGACGGGAGGGCCACCAGGCAAGAACCGGGCTGGAGATAACGCAACACCAGGGGCGGCAGCCCGCCCAGCCACAGATCAATGGGACGAGCACCACCGTTGGACAGTACCACTCCAGCGGCGATCGCGGCCTCGGTGGGCAAACCATAGACCCCAGGGCCAGAGCGAGCTGGCAGGCGATCACCCACCACGGGCTGCTGGTCGATGCCCACCCACCGCTGGAGATACTGCCCGATACGGCGAATCAAGGCATCGGGGTCGGGGGCAGAGGCGGCAGCCCAGAGGCTCTGGGTCAGGGCATAGGTAAACACCCCGGCGCTAAAGCCATCCCACTGGCTTTCGAGCACCAGTCGACCGGGGGGGGCGGCCCGCAGCAGCAGCCCCGGCCAGGGGGCATCCCAGTGGACATCTAGGAGCGGCGGCTGGCCCTGGGGCTGGGTCGGCAAGGTGCCCGTGGGCACAGTAGGGCGCGATCGCACCCGTGAGTTGCCCCAGCGCAGGTAGCCCGCATCCTGGCTACCCGCGTCGATCACGGTGGTGAGGTTGGTAGTGGCGAGGTGGCTGAGTTGGGCCACCAGTTCGGCCTCTAGCAGGTCGGTGAGGGCGGGCGAGTCTTCGCTGGGCAGACGGCTGTCTACGGGCACCCAGGCCGACTGAGTCTGGCTGGTGCCGTCATCGCCCTGCACCAGCACCTCGCTACCGTAGCCGCTAAAGTGCAGCAGCACGACGTCGTCGGCAGTAGCCTGCTGCACTAGGTGCTCGTCAATAGCGGTTAAAATTCCGGCGCGGGTGGCCGCTTGGTTGGTCAGCGTCACCACATCTACCGGTGCAAAGCCAAAGCGATATATTAGCAGCTGGCGCTGAAGTTCAACATCGGTGAGACAGCCCCTGAGGGCAATATCTTGGGCCACACCGGTGTCGAGGGCGCGATCAGGATAGGCGTTAATGCCAATCAGCAGGGCGAGTTTGCGACGGGCGGGCTTGGCCAGAGCCTGCTGGTACTGGCCAGCAGTGCTCAGCAGCGTAGTGCCGCCTAGCCCTAGTGCCCCCAGCGCTAGAGTTGCCCGCTGCAAAAACGCCCGTCGATCTAGTCTCACCGAGTTAACTGCATCCCAATTGCTAGCGTTAGCTGACGACTTCGGGCACCCGCATGGCCTTGGCCAACTCTGCCGCCACCTCGGGCCGAGAAAACTCCGGCGGGGGCAGTTCGCCCCGGCGCAGCATCTCTCGAACCTTGGTACCCGACAGATGAATCCGCTCTTCCTGGCTGCTGGGGCTGGTTTTAGAGGTGGCCATGCCCCCAGTGCGGGTGCAGTAGAAGGCGTGCTCAAACTTCATCGGCACAATGCCCAGTTCCCCTGACTCAAACTCGTCAAAGATGTATTGAGCATCGTAGGTGCCGTAGTAGTCGCCTACCCCGGCATGATCACGGCCCACAATAAAGTGGGTGCAGCCATAGTTCTTGCGGATCAGCGCGTGGAAAATCGCCTCTCTAGGCCCAGCGTAGCGCATTGCGGAGGGATTGATCGCAAGAATTACCCGCTCCTGGGGGAAGTAGTGCTCGACCATAATTTCGTAGCAGCGCATGCGCACATCGGCAGGGATATCGTCGGACTTGGTGGCCCCCACCAGCGGGTGCAAAAACAGGCCATCGACGGTTTCTAGGGCGCACTTTTGAATGTATTCGTGGGCGCGGTGAATGGGGTTGCGGGTTTGAAAGCCCACTACGGTCTTCCAGTTGCGATCGCGGAACAGCGCCCGCGACGCCGCCGGGTCAATCTGGTAGGCGGGGAACAGCGGGTGGGGATCGCGCTGCAAGAGCCACACCGGGCCAGCTAAGTTCACCGCCCCCTGGTCGTAGACCACCTTGACTCCGGGATGGCTCTCGTCGTCGGTGCGGTAGACGTTGACAGCCTCGTGGGCTTTATCGTAGGTGTATTTTTCTTCTAGCTCTAGCACGCCGACAAAGCGGCCGCTGGGGTCGTCGAGGCGCACCAGAGCGCCCTCTTGCAGCGGTGCAGCGGTGGCTTCATCCACCGACAGGGTAACCGGAATTGCCCAGGGCAGCCCGTTGGCCAGCCGCATATCGGTCACCACGGTGTCGTAGTCGGCTTTTTTTAGAAAGCCATCTAGGGGGCTAAAGCCACCGATGGCGATCATCACCAGGTCAGAAAAGGCCCGCTCGTCGAGGCTCACCCGAGGCAGGGCATCGGCCTTGTCTAAGAACAGAGCTTTTTGATCGAGCGTCGCCAGGTGATCAACCAGGATGCCGCCGTGGGGCGCAATACCGTCGGTTTGTAAAGTCATAGAGATGCCGCTGTCTGCTGCTGAAATGGGGTAAACAAAGGAGAATAGGCGTTTGGCTAGCCCTAGCCAGCCAGGTAACCCCGATTGCCCACCGGAGAACCGGAGTTGATCTTACCACCTTATGAAATGACATCTTGGTACTAATGTCACCTCACCGGGAGGGCAATCTACTCAAGAGACCTGCATACAGCCAAATTAACGTCGATGAGAACTGCAAGAATCAAAAGAATAGGCGAAAAATGGGATTTCCTGTCAGAAGCAGATCTAGAGGACTTCGTCTGGGAAAATTTACTACAGCTGCTGCAACTTCAACCTCTGGCAAAACAACACTCCTCGGACGATAGAAATAGATTTGACATCCTAGGGTTAAGCCAAGACAAAAGCCTTTCAATTATCGAACTCAAGCTGGGAATTGATGACGGCATCGTCTCTCAGCTAACGCGTTATCATGAAAGCGCTAAAAATCGGAATAGCTTCACAGAATCAGCCGACAGCGAAAAAACTATTTCTTTGATTGCCATCGGCAATGATTTTCACAAAAACAGCTTGATTGACGCAAAGTATAGTCACCTAAAATTTCGCTTCTTGAACTATAAAATCAATAGTTTTAGAGGAAGACTTTACTTTCAACTACTTGATCATCTGAGTGGCAAAAAAATTTCAGCGTGCCTTATAGAAGCTTCTGAAATCGACTCACAAGAATGCCCGCCACCATCAAGAACGCTCAGAAAGCTTTTAGGTTGCTGTAGCGATAAAGATGCAGCAACTCTACTTGACATAAGATCAAGGATACTAGCCTTTGACCATCGCATCCAAGAAGTCAGCAAACAGAATAGTGTTGCTTTGCATAGAGGGAAATCACTTCCTGTGGCTGAGTTTAAATATGACAAGGAAAAAGAAGAGACGTTTTTGTATTTATTTCTCCCTTTTCAAAAATCTCGCGGCAGGCGACTTATTTCCCGAATTAAGGCAAAAATTTGGCTTTCTGGTCAAAATGTAACTGATATAGGCTTCGTCTTCCATCCAAGAATGAATCCGATAACGCATAAGGAATGGATCCAAGGCAAGAAATTCTGTCAAGAGAAGACTGTTATTAGAGCTTGGATTAAGCACGGAGTGCTGTCTAGCGAAGAAGATCTAAAGATGCCAGGAAAGCGAAGATATTTGCTAGGCAATTACAACTGGGTAACTGCAGAAGGAGGGCTGGCTCTGCCTGCAAAAAAGTATGAAGATCATCTAAAACTTTACAACATCCTTCCGAAGTCAGCAACATGTCAGACTGTGTATGACATCGCTGATCTGGCTCTTAATGAGTTTGCAAAAAAGGCACGATCTTAGCTTTTGAGTCTCTAAGTCAAAAGCATAGTTTAGACTCAGCCTGATAATTCGAAACTCGCCACGGTTTAAGTTGGATAAACCTCGTCTAGGTTAAAATTCGCGGTTTTTCTTCATTTGGATTCAGGTGAGATCTAACCCATAAGCAGTCTGCAATCGCGATGGGGTCAGCATTGATTCGGGCTTGAAAGCGGTCAATCTGGGCGATGAGGTTCGCCTTCTTGTCATAGCAGGTGTAATAAGTAGCTAGGCGCAATTAAATATAAAACGTTCCAGCGGGTAATTTCCGGCTTTGCTTCGCGCCTCCATGCCCTCAATAAGCTGTTAGGTATTCAAACTGAGCTAGTACAACCGCTCTAAAGCGCTTGCAGTAAAGGCCTTGTAGAAGTCATCATGCAATTTAGATGCCCAACAGCTTAACGATCATCGCTAAGTCGTATTCGTTGTCGAACATTTGACCTGCAATTTCGTGGGCTTTTAACTGCCTCCACTGTGTCTCATAGGGCTTCGCCCCGCCAAAGGCGTACGGATTCATCTCCGAACAGTAGGACGGTAAAAAGAAGATGAACAGTCCCTGCTCTTGCCACCGAGGCAACTGTTGCTGCACTCACATAACTACGCTATTCTGTCAATGCGTAAACCTAAGCTATTAAAAAGCCTAGGTTTTACAGCCATTGCTCCAGGGATGGGGCATCTCCTATGCAGTAGGTAAATGTGCTAACCAACCGTCCTTAGGGGAAACCGTCGTCAAGTTTAATCTATGACTCCTCGAAGACAATGACACTGCCTGTGCGACTTGGCTGATTAAGGGAATGCTTAGGGTAAACCTGATGGAATAGCGAAACAATCAGGGGATACCTCAGTTTTTCATTCAAACATTTGAGAAACATGCCTAAACGCAGATTACCCCGCGGTGGTGGTACTCAAGTTGCTTTGAGTCCAGAGTTAGCAGTTGCCGCAATCGGCCTATTCTCAGCGTTTGCTGATGGTGATGTGTCCAGTGATGCCGAAGCCTATGCCCTAGGCGAAATGGTAAGCAGCATTGTAACTTCTCAATAACCGCTGGTAAGGTGGTGGATGATCCGGGTAGGGGGTTGTC
>QBMN01000036.1:0-5015 GCA_003241845.1 Shackletoniella antarctica
AGTGAAGCCTATGCGGCTCTGCTCAGCGTGATTGAAACCTGTCGCCGCCGGAACCTATCCCCCTGGCCTTACTTAGCCGAGGTCATTGCGCTCAGACGCAAAGGACTACCGGCTCCTCCGGTTCCTACGCCCCTATCTCAGGCCGCTTAAGCAAGGTTGTCTGCCGGGGGGGGGAGTGAACCTTTACGGTGAAACAGCTCGCAGGCCAGGTCAAGCCCGGTGCTGAGGCTAGCCAGGCGAACTATCCCCAGTCAATGGATACGACGGCCAGGCGATCGCTCTACGACAACTTAGGACAAGATGAATCGTTGGCCCTGCGCATCGATACAGCGGTACTCGACACCAAGAAAGCCGACTGGATCGGCAACAAATTCAAAGAGCGGGAAGTGGCCCGCGCCGTGCGCGAAGAATCCGCAGGCTACAATGTCAACCTCGACCAGGTTATGGAGTTGCTAAAGAACCAGCGTGAGTACCAGTAGCCTCACCGTAGATCCAGCCCCCAATACAGCCCCCCAGGCGACCGCCATCGTGATTCGCGACATCCCGGTGCAGTTGGTGCGCAAACCCATCAAAAACCTACACCTGGGCGTCTACCCCCCCGATGGCCAGGTGCGGGTCTCTGCTCCCGAGCACCTCACCGACGACAACATTCGCCTCGCCGTGATCTCTCGACTGAGCTGGATTCGCAAGCAGCAGGCGGCGTTTCAGGCCCAGCCCCGCCAGTCGGAGCGAGAGATGGTCAGCGGCGAGAGCCACTACCTGTTTGGCCAGCGCTACCGCCTGGCGGTGATCGAACGGCGCGGTCGCCACGAGGTGGTGGTAAAAAACAACAGCACCCTTCAGCTTTTAGTAAATCCAGGAACGACACCAAAAAATCGCGATCGCGTCCTCAAGGAGTGGTATCGCCAGCAGCTCAAGGCCCGCATTCCCGACCTGCTAGAGCAATGGCAGCCGACCATTGGCCAGCAGGTCTCCTCCTGGGGCGTCAAAAAAATGAAAACCAAGTGGGGCAGCTGCAACATTCAGCAGCGCCGCATTTGGCTCAACCTGGAGCTGGCCAAAAAGCCCCCCGAATGCCTGGAGTATGTGGTCGTCCACGAACTCGTCCACCTGCTAGAGCGTCACCACAATGACCGCTTCAAGGCCCTGATGGATGAGTTTTTGCCCCCCTGGCGTATCCGGCGCGACCTGCTCCAGCGCGACCCCCTGGGGCACGAAACCTGGGAGTACTAGGCCTTAAACTGGCGAAGCTGCGATTTGGGGCAACTGACCGAGCAATCCCTTCAGCAGCAGGGGATTCAGGTAGTACACCACTTGGACTAGCCCTGGACTAATTTTATTCAAAACTGAGTAGTACACGGCCTATATTTATCGTGTTTAGAGGCTGAAACTCTCATTTTTACGTTGAAGGGTTTCCGGCAGTGCAGCTATCCAGCCAACACAAAGGAACTAAATTGCCCCAAATCGCAGCTTCGCTACTTTAGGGCCATCAAAGCGCGATCGCAGGAGAGCCACACAGAACCTCAAGGCCAGAGTGAAACGAGCAGATCTCAGCCGCAACACCTAGCGATCGACGGGATAGAATTGGTTCGTCCCAGTAATGAAGTATCCAATACTGCAACGAGCGTCAAATACTACAACCCTTGCTGTGCAATAGTTGTAGCCCACAGGGGTCATAACCCCCATTATCTTTAGCCAATTTACTTAGAGAGCAAGCTGCTTTGCCTGATAATCTAGATGGTTCACATCAAACATTTTCATCAAACATTTTAATTGCATCAACCAAACAATGCTTAATCAAAAAACCAGATTCTTCCCCTCGATCGCATTGAGCGTCTTTGGCTTACCCCTGCTGCTCATACAGCCTAGCGCAGCTCAACAGCCCACCACAGGAACTATTCGAAGCCTAAATGCGGGCGATCGCACCTGCTACGTCGAAGTAGTAAATGACCAGGGAGAACAGTTTACAGAGTTTGCCAACTTTGAAATCTGTGAGCAAAATCTTGTCGGCCAGCGGGTGCAGCTCACCTACGAATCGGGCAATATTCAGGCTGTTTCGTGTCAGGGTAACCCCGACTGTGCCGACACAGAAACCGTGATGCTCATTACCCAAGCCCAGGTTCTCCCAGCGCCTACCGCCGTCCCACAGACGGCCTCAAGCCGAGTGCAAAATTTGCCAGACGGCAACTACCGCTACTGGAGCGGCACACCCAGCGGCAGCGTTGTCTCCGACGATGCGCTACTGGCCAACGGCGGTGCCACCTTCACCTTCACTAAGCGGGGCAATGCCATCACGGGGATTTTTGGCTACGTAGATGGAGAAGCGATTTGCGTGCAGGGGCAGGTCAATGGCAACACGGTTTCGGGCAATGCGGTGCAAACCTTACGGGGTGCCAACGTGATCAGCGCCGGAGAAACGTTTCAAAGTTTTGGCCCCAGCGGCTATTTACAACTGCGTAGAGGTCGCCAGGTCAACCCTGAGGTAGTGCGCTATGGCAGCGCCCAGCTCAACCTTAACCGCCTCAACCGCATCAATGCGGGCAGTCAAGTACCACCAAGGGGCTGTTAAGGGCGTCAGCTAACCCGTCCGGTCGATGGCGGCGATTAGATGGGTTGGTAAGGTGAAGGGGTTTGAGTCTCTCTCGCCACCCTTCCCACCTTACTAGACGGTATTACTAAATAAGCACGCATTTACTGGCTAAGAAGATCCTGCGGTTCTAGCTCAGAGTCCAGGATGCCTTACCCTGAACTCTGAGTTACAGATCCTACTGTTTATACATAGCTCATGGGCGTCAGGGATAAGAGAGTTTCTAGTCTAAGAAGATGCCCTCAAAAGTCTGTAAACCCCGATAAATTGTGATAGTACCGAGCAGTCTTTAGTTATGCTGTCTCCCGTGAGGCGACCCAGTGATGAAACGACTACCATCCCTGCTGCTGGTTCTGCTATTGACGCCCGTGGTCTTGGCTTGCACCCCAGCGGGCAACCAGCCCCAAACCACTTCGTCACCACTGCTTAGCGACCCCACATCTCACCCCACGCCCCCACCCACTCTTCCGGTAATTGATCGATTTACCCTTGACGACCTGCTTGCTCAGGATGGGGGTGGCTGCGGCATGACTCTATGGCACCGAGATGATGGTCTGCGCTCGGCGAGGTATCTCTTCTTTAACGGCCTGGCTCAACCCTCAGCCGATGCCGTTACCCTAATGAAACTCAACGGCGAGTTTATCCGCTTCCGCCGCATCGCCGCTTCGGGTGATGAGTTTTACGGACAACAAACCTTGCAAATCTTTGCCAGCCCAGATAACACCATTAAACTGCAAGTCAATGTCACCCTGGGTGAACCGGGAGAAATTGAGTCGGTCTCTGTAGAAGGCACTCTGCAACTTCAGCAGAACGGAGGAATGACGGAAATTCCAGTTCTAGGTGACGCTGGTTGTTAATTTTTGGACTTGAACTAGGGCTTCGACAGGATGAGCAAAAAGGCCAGATTCGCGATCGCATTACCGTGGCGCTAGCCTTTGTGTTGCCCCTAGCGGTGCTGCTGATCTACGGCTACGCCATTCGCCTTGAGGCCAAAAACATTCCCCTCAGCATTCAGGACTTTGACAACAGCTTTCTCAGCCGCACCTACGCCGAACGGCTGTTTGCCACCAACCAGTTTATTCCCGTCCCCCTCGAAGACAACGACCCCATCGCCGCCCTCGATCGCGCTGGTGGATGGCACCGACGTCAACAATGCCCGCGTGATTCAGGGCAGCCTGCGGGCCACCACCCAGTTTTTTCTCCGCAGCAGCGGGCTGGTGTCGGCCCAGCAGGTCTCTCCGGTGGGGGTACAGACGCGGCTGTGGTTTAACCCCGGTCGTAAGGAGTCGCTGTACATTGTGCCGGGCATTTTTGGGGTCATTCTATGGGTGTTTCCCTCCATGCTGACCGCCATCGCCCTGGTGCGCGAAAAGGAACAGGGCACCATTGTGCAGGTCTACGCCTCGGATCTCACCGCCACCGAATGGCTGCTGGGTAAGGAGCTGGCCTACATCACTATTGGCCTGGGCGAAACTCTGGTGGTGCTGACGGTGGCCATGCTGCTGTTTGGCCTTCGGGTGCAGGGCGACCCCACCCCTCTGCTGGCGGGCACCCTGATTTACCTGGCGGCGGCGGTGGCCTTTGTGCTGCTGGTGGGGGCCAGGGCCACAAACCAAACGGCCTCGGTTCAGGGTACTGCCTGCCTCAATGGAGCGGCGTTGGGTTAGAACGCTATTTAATTAATAACCCCCCGATGCACGGGGCACCGGGGGGCGGTTTGACTATAAGAGGCTTGTTATAGGGGTGAACGTGGAAGCAGTATGTCTGCCCCACAAACACAATGGCATGCCCAGCATTCTGTGAACATCCCCAATCGGGATGTTCACAGAATGCTGGGCGATCGCCTTAACCCGGTTAACTTCTGACTAATTGTGATCAATGTTCTTTACTTTTGGCTGTGCCTATGGCACCCCTGTCTGCTACACCTCAGAGTCAGGCTGGAGGAGAAAGGTGGTTCTGATGACCTGGGCCAAACAGAACCACCTCGGTGCGTGAAGATGATTGATCTCCCAGGAGCTGGCCGGACATGCACCAAGCTTGTGCAGGCCAATCCCCCTCAGCCACACAACAGGAGGCTGAGGGGGATTGGCAAGGGCAAAGACCTAAACCACAAAGTCAGTATCTAGGTTCTCGCGGCGGAGTTGATCAAAGTCAACGGCGTCTTTGTCGAGGTTTTCGCGACGCAGCTGGTCAAAATCTACTTTGTTGAGATTTTCCTGGCGGAGTTGGTCGAAATCGACGGCATCCTTGTCCAGGTTTTCTTCGCGCAGCTTGCCAAAGTCAACTTTATCCAGGTTTTCTTCGCGCAGCTTGCCGAAGTCAACTTTGTCGAGGTTTTCTTCGCGCAGCTGGTCGAAGTCAACTTTGTCGAGGTTTTCTTCGCGCAGCTTGCCGAAGTCAACTTTGTCGAGGTTTTCTTCGCGCAGCT
>QBMN01000036.1:5025-30505 GCA_003241845.1 Shackletoniella antarctica
TTTTCTTCGCGCAGCTTGCCGAAGTCAACTTTGTCGAGGTTTTCTTCGCGCAGCTTGCCAAAGTCAACTTTGTCGAGGTTTTCTTCGCGCAGCTTGCCGAAGTCAACTTTGTCGAGGTTTTCTTCGCGCAGCTGGTCGAAATCTACTTTGTTGGACTGCTCTAGGTTTTCGCGGCGGATCTCGTCAATGGTGGTGGAACCTTTGTCGAGGTTTTCGCGGCGTAGCTGGCCGAAGTCAGGGGAGGCAACGGCAACGGGAGCAAAGGCGGTAGCGGAAACAACAGCCGTCAGAAGGGAAAAAGCAATGCGTTTCATAGTGGGACTCCTTTAAGAATCAAGTGGTTGTTTGAATCATTCATCTTGAGTCCTATAGTGCAGGGGCCAACTGAGCCGCCCCTGACTGCCCGCTGAGGTGACCTTAAGGGCTACCTGAGAAACCTGAGGAGAGGCCATAGACTACCTGAGTAAGCGGGAGCCTCTAGCCGTCTTCATTGCGGAAATTAGTTGGCCCGGTGTAGCCCGATAGATCGGCCAAGCGCTGGAGTGGCTGCACCCCAGGGTACAGTTCACCGCTGATCTCCCAGGTGGGAAACCCCCGCAGCGACTTGGCCAGACAGACCTCAGTCTGAGGGTTTTGGCCACGGGCGTCACACTCCAGATAGGGGAGCAGGGCGGTGGCTTCGGCACCAAAGAGCTGTTTTTGCTCGTGGCAATGCTGGCACCACCAGGCGGCGTAGAGTTTAGCGCCGCTGTCGCTGAGGTGTTTGGCGAGGGCGATTTCGGCGGGGCCAGAGGTTGTGGTAATGGCTAGACCAGTTTCGCCGCTGATGGGCGCAGCAACCGGGTTGGCCTGGATGGGGGCGTAGATGGCCATCAGGCTGAGCAGCGTCAGCAGCGCCACTATGCCCCCAACCATCGCCTGTTGGCCTAGATCTTTCCAGCGGTGGCCCACCAGGGTGATCACAAACATGGTCAGGGCAAAGCAGGCCGAGGCCGTGCAAAAAATGCAGAAGGCATGGATCTCAAAGACCATGATCGTCATCAGGTAGGCGCTGAAGGTCACCATGGCGGCGGCCAGCCCAAACATAAAGGGCCAGGTGCGGGTCTCTACGGCTTGGCGAAGGTCTTTGTAGAAGTCGGGGTCAATCCATAGCGGGGCGGTGGACAGGGCTGCCATCAGCCCGTAGCCGAGCAGGCCAAACAGGGGCAGAGGTAGGCCAAATATCGTGGCGTAGGGGCTGTTGAGCACGCGATCGCACCCTTCGGTGGGGCAAATGTCGCCTCCGGTCAGCTTTGCAATGGTTAAAAAGGTCGTTTCTACCACTCCGACTGTTGCGATCGCGGCCAGCAACAGCCGCGATCGACGGTGAATCCAGCGGTTGGGGTGTTGAGCATGAACCATAGTCAGCGCGCCCAAAAATGAGGGTAAGGGGGCAGATCGCAGGGCTGTCTGGGTGAAGCAAACAGAGGGCAGCGGCCCACGTCGGCCAGGGATATCCCCAGGCCAACACCGCTGAGGGCGGGGTCAACCGGATGCGGTGAAATGGAGGGCACCCACCCGATCTCCCCTGGCCAGACCCTATAGCGCCATCTGCCTAAGAAGTTATACTCAGTGTTCCCCTTTTGCGGCGGTGCGATCGCGGCAGCCTGGGGTATGGCACCGAGGTTGTCTCCACCATGGTTAGTCTGGATGCTTCGAGTCCATCAGACTCTGGGCAAACTCTGGGCAGACTCTGGGCAAACTCTGGGCAAACTCTGGGCAGACTCTGGGCAGTCTGGGGGCGATCTAAGGCCTGGTCGGGCGATCGCCCCCATCAGACTTCTAAATGGTCACCTTTGGGCAAGGTGCGATCCGCCATTCCCAGGCTGGCTTGGTCAAAACAACACCCAGGATTAACTGTTCCCCATCCGTGACCCATCAAACCCAGCTAATCTGCTCAAACCGAGCCAAATTAAGCTTGGCATCACTCACCAGATGATCGATACTCCATAGCACCCCCGACACCCCCACGCCATCGCCCCATGGCTGGCTGTTTTATGATGGAGCCATGCAAAAACTTACCTTGACCCGACCCGACGACTGGCACCTGCATCTACGCGACGGCGCCGCGCTAAAAGCCGTTTTACCCCATACGGTGCATCAGTTTGCCCGCGCCATCATCATGCCAAACTTGAAGCCACCCGTGCGATCGGTGGCCGATGCCGCCGCCTATCGCGATCGCATCCTAGCCGCCATTCCGGCGGGTCAACGGTTTGAGCCATTGATGACCCTCTACCTCACCGACAACACCAGTCCCGAAGACATTCTCGCGGCCAAAGCGTCCGAGTTTGTTAAAGCAGTCAAGTATTACCCAGCCGGGGCCACGACCAACTCAGACCTGGGCGTGACGGATATTCGCAAGTGCGATCGTGTCTTTGAGGCCATGCAGCAGGTCGACATACCTCTCTTGCTGCACGGAGAGGTGACCGACCCAGAGGTTGATACATTTGACCGCGAGAAGGTGTTTATTGAGCAGCACTTGGCCCCCCTCAAGTCACGATTCCCAAAACTGCGGGTGGTGCTAGAGCACATCACCACCTCAGACGCGGTGCAGTTTGTCCTCGCTAACGACACCATTGCGGCAACCATTACCCCGCAGCACCTCTTGTTCAATCGCAATAGTCTCTTCAAAGGTGGCATTCGCCCCCATTTCTATTGCCTACCCATTTTGAAACGAGAAGAGCATCGCCAGGCCCTTTTGCAGGCGGCCACTTCCGGCAATCCTAAGTTTTTTCTGGGCACCGATAGCGCCCCCCATACCCGCAGCAGCAAAGAAACCTCCTGTGGTTGCGCCGGGTGCTATTCGGCGCTGCACGCCATGGCACTGTACGCAGAAGCCTTTGAGAGTGTCGATGCCCTCGAAAAACTTGAAGCCTTCGCCAGCTTCCATGGGCCAGATTTTTACCAGCTCCCTCGCAATACCGACCAAATTACCCTAACCAAAACAACCTGGCGCATTCCCGATGAGGTACCTTTTCCTGAATCTGGCCTGGTGCCCCTAGGGGCGGGGCAGGAGTTGACCTGGCAAATGGCTAGATACTAGGGCGTGTTTTAAAACCCCTCCTACACCATCCGTTTCGGCCAACGACCCGCCGCGTACAGCCCCTCGATTCGGGTCAGCATAGAAACCCGCTGGGCGATGGGGTCAACAATCCAGTATTCGACGATGCCTCGGGCTTCGTACTGCGATCGCTTGTAGCGGTAGCCGCAGTCGATATTCTTCTTTCCCGGCGACACCACCTCCACCACCAGCCGAGGCGGCGGCATATCCAGCGTTATCGTGGCGCGGGTCGCGCCCTCCAGGGCCGTTGCCAGTTCCTCTGACAGCACCAGCAAATCGGGCACCCGCACGGTGGTGCGTACCCCCATGACAGCAATCTCTGTTTTCGTCCGCAGTTGATCTGAGGCCACACCCTGGCGCAAAAAATAGGCAAACAAAAATGAGGCAATGCGCTGGTTTAGGTCGCTCTCTGGCGGCACTTCAATCAGTTCCCCGTCTTCCAATTCGTAGAGGGTGTCGCGGTCGCTGGTGTAGGCCAAAAAGTCCTCCAGACCCATGCGGGTAGGTGTGATGGTCATGGTGTCTTAGCCTCCAACGAGAAACGCCGTTGTAACTGCATTATCCCAAGTTCACTCCACAGCGTGCTGTCACCCTTCGCCCAGTTTTGTCTGACACCAGGCATCAGATATCTCGGCCAAACTTGCTCATCATCGCCTCGGCCCGCTTGCGGTTAGCCAGCTGCTGCCGCTGGTCATGCCTCTGGCTGGCGTTATCTACTACCTGGGCCAATGCCTCAGGGTTGGCCTCCATATACTCGTACATGGCTTCGACTAGCACTTCGCGGCTTAGCCCCTGGTGCCGACAAAAATTGTGCAGCCGTTCGATACCACATCAAGCATGTCGTGAATCTTGCGCAGCCGCTGCGTCAAGATTAAGGCCCCCGCACCGCTGCTGCGAAGAAAGTCGCTTACTTTGAACAGGCCGCGATCGGCAGGCATCACAAACAGGTTCTCATACTGGGTGCTGTAGACTCCATCCTCGACTTCGACCTGCTTGGTCAGCACCTCAAACAGGCTCGGCTCGTCGGGCTGCACTTCGTGGCCTAGATAAAAGGTCAGGTTTGCCTGGGGGTCAGCATCTACCGCCAGCACCTTTTTACCCTGCCGAGCCAGCAGCAGCGCGGTAAAGAATACCGTGGTCGTCTTCCCCTGCCCCCCCGATCGAGAAATCGCTGAACAGATTTTCACAGAGCTAATCCCATAACAGCGCTTTGAGAATAGCGCCTAGATATCAAGACATCAATATGCCTGTATATCTAGACTTAAATATGTCGTTACTACTCAGGCTTAAGAAATTCTCTATTTTTTGAGGGTTGACATGGGAGTCAGCTATTGTGAGCCAAACAGAGGAAAGCGAGCCCTACCGTGAGCCAGCCAAAGCGTTCCATTCAACTGAGTGAAGCCGAGATCCGGGCTATCTACGGCGAGGGAGAAGCGGCGGTGGTGAGTTTAGTCACCGAGTTATTGGAACGCCTCAGCCGCTTGGAAGCTGAGGTTAAGGAGTTGAAAGGGCAGTTAAGCAAAGACAGTCGAAACAGCAGTAAACCGCCCTCCGGGGACGGGTTTGGCAAACGCACCCGGAGCTTACGCCGCAAGAGTGACCAGTCATCGGGCGGCCAAGCGGGTCATCCCGGTCAGACCCTGGAATGGAGCCCTGATCCAGATGTGGTCGAGCGGCATCCCGTGGGCGAATGTTCAGGGTGTGGGGCGTCGTTAGCGACGGTACCCGTTGAGGACGTCTTGGCGCGTCAAGTCTTTGACCTGCCCCCGATAGCCCTGGTCGTCACCGAGCATCAGGTCGAGGTGAAAGGTTGCCCCCATTGCGGACAGGTGAACCAGGGGAGTTTTCCGCCTGAGGCCAACACGGTGGTGCAGTATGGTCCCCGCCTCAGGGGGATGATGGTGTATCTGATGGAAGGGCAACTCTTGCCCTCGAGTCGGGTCTGTGACGTGTTGAGAGATCTCGTGGGGGTGACGGTGTCAGAAGGCACCCTCTACAATGCTCGGGAACAGTGTTTTGAGCATCTCGCCTCGATAGAATCAGAGATTCAGCACGCGATTCAGGATGCGGCCGTCGTCCACTTCGATGAAACCGGCATGCGCGTCAATCAGCGCCTGTGGTGGCTGCATGTGGCGTCAACCCAGGGGTTGACATACTACTTTGCCCATCCCAAACGGGGGCAGGTGGCGATGAATGAGATGGGGATTTTGCCAGAGTTTAGCGGCCATGCCGTGCATGATGGCTGGAAAAGTTATCAGGGCTATGACTGTGAGCATGTCCTGTGTAATGCCCATCACTTAAGAGAGTTGCAGTATATCCTGGAGCACTATGGTCAGGGGTGGGCCTTTCAGATGAGCCTACTGTTGGCGACCATTCACCACACCGTTGAGGCCGTCAAAGCTGAGGGGAAAAGCGCGTTATCCAATCCGGACGGGACTGTAAATTAGTTTGTGTCAGAGGTCAAAAGAAGATCTAATGAACTCACTACCCAAGGTATGACCGATGACCTTTCGCCCTGAACTAATCGATGAGTTACTGAAAGACTACCGCAGCCCTGAGAACCTGATGGGGGAAGGCGGCATCTTCAAGCAACTGACTAAGGCTCTCATCGAACGCTGCTTGAGTGCAGAGTTAGACCATCACCTGATTGAGGAGAAAGCTGAACCCGAGGTTGAACGCCCTCGGAATCGCCGCAATGGCACGAGTAAGAAAACGATTAAGGGCGAATTTGGCGAAGCGGAGATCGGCATCCCCCGAGACCGCAACGGAGCCTTTGAACCCCAGCTCATCGAGAAAGGCCAGACCCGCTTTACGGGCTTCGATGGCAAGATTCTGTCGCTGTACGCCCGAGGGATGACCACCCGCGATATCCAGGGGCAGTTGCAAGACCTCTATGGGGTTAACGTCTCCCATGCCTTGGTGTCTACCGTGACTGAGGCCGTGGAGGCGGAACGCAAGGCTTGGCAGAACCGGAGTCTCGATGCGGTGTACCCCATAGTGTATTTCGATGCCCTGGTGGTCAAAGTGCGCCAAGACGGGCGAGTCATCAACAAAGCCATCCACCTGGCCTTAGGGGTCAATCTCTCTGGTCACAAGGAGTTGCTGGGGCTCTGGATGACGGAGAATGAATCCTCCAAGTTCTGGCTTTCGGTGCTAACCGAACTCCAAAATCGAGGTGTGAAAGACATCTTTATCGCCTGCGTCGATGGCCTCACCGGCTTTCCTGAGGCCATTGAAACGGTCTTTCCTCAGACCCGGGTGCAATTGTGCATTGTCCATATGGTGCGCAATGCCCTCAGCTACGTCTCCTACAAAGACCGCAGAGCCGTCGCGGCTGACCTCAAAACCATCTACAGTGCCGCGACAGCCCTGGATGCTGAGGCGGCACTGATGGACTTTGCCGCCAAGTGGGATGCCCGTTATCCCACCATCAGTAAATCCTGGATGGCCCACTGGGAGCGGATCATCCCCTTCTTTGCCTTCCCCGCTGACATTCGCAAAGCTATCTATACGACCAATGCCATTGAGTCACTGAATATGACCTTGCGCAAAGTCTTGCGAAACCACCGGTCTTTCCCCACCGATGAGTCGGCGATGAAGGTGATTTTTCTAGCCATCAACAACATCTCAAAAAAATGGACGATGCCAATTCGAGACTGGAAAAGTGCCCTAAATCGTTTCGCTATTGAGTTTGAAGGCAGGTTCCCCATGTAACGATCCCACGCTTGACACAAACTGGTTGACATACCCGTTAGAATTGCTGCATCTAGTGTCAAAAACTAGTTTCTCCGACAGCCTGCTAGTACCTGACAGCCATTAGCAGCCATTACTCTCCCGCCGCACTCTCACTATCCTCAGGTATTCCCTCCTGATAGAGGTCTGGAATCTGGGGACGGGCAACAATACAGCCTGCGTAGTCTCTATAGAGAGTCTTCACATCATGCCCCGTAATCTCAGCCACGACCGATGGCGGCATCCCCGCCTGTAGACAATGACTGACAAAGGTAGATCGCGTCAGGTAAGGCTTTCTGTAGGCAATTCCTGCCTTTTCGATCACCTTTGTCCAGGCTCGCTTGCAGAAGTTGTTATCGCCAATCGGGCCACCCTTAGGGGCCGGAAACACCAGGTCAGACTCCTGGGCGTTTGAGGGGCGGTGCGCTTTCAGAAAAGCCTGCATCTGCTGGTTGCAGGGAAAATTTCTCACCTCCCCTGTCTTGGTATTTTTCTCCTTTTTACCCCTGGTAATGGTGCGCCCAATCCAGATATTGGTGGATTTTTCGTCAATGGCGTTCCACCTCAATCCGGCAGCCTCAGCGGGCCTACAACCGGTACTGAGCAAAAAGTAGACGTAGGGGTAGTAATGAGCGTAGTAGCGATCGCCCTTAAAGGTCTCCAAAATTTGCTGCACCTCGGCGTGGGTAAATGGCCTGGGCTTCGACTTCAGATCGTCCTTCACCTTCACCAGCTTCCACGGATCCAAATCCTGGCGTCCCCACTTCCAGCATTCCGACAGAGTCGCCAGGCGATCGCGAATCGTCCGAGGCTTCTGGTACTGCCGGAGAAATTCCACAAATTCCTTAGCCTTTTCGACTCCGATGAAATCTACCCGCTGGTCTTTGAAAAACTGTATCAGCCTCGTTCCTAGGGCTCCGTACTTTTCCAGCGTCCTGGCATCTACCTCCTTGGCTTTGTAATCCATGAACCGATGAAAGAAATCCACCACGGATTCGCCCTGTGCCCTGACCTGTGCATCTACATCCGTCGGGCGAACTTGAGCGCGGTACCTTTCCATCGTCGGGTCGTAAGTCCCTTCCGCCAGGTCAATCTCAATCTGTTTTGCCAGCAGCTCTGCCTTTTTGCGGTTGGAGCGTGTATCGGGCAACCCCAGATACAATACCGGCCTTTTTTCTACCCCCTCTAGTCGCCACCGCAGGCGCAGCACCCCCTTCTGACTCAAAACCGAAACTGTGCCCCTATGAGATTTTTGAATTCTGCTTGCCATGATAGGTACCTACCCGAAGTGTCTAGCACCTCCTACGGGGGTAGTACTTTTGCATCAGGACAGCCTTCAAAATACTTAACCACAAGGGTTTCCGAGAGTGCCCAAGAGTGCCCAAACGAGTTCCCAAAGTGCCTAAAAACGCCTAAATCAATCCAAAAATGGCCAAAATACAAAAATCGCAACAAAGACCGTAATCCTTGCTGCGTGATGGTTTGAGGTGGTTTTGAGAATGGAGAATAGGAGATTCGAACTCCTGACCTCTGCGGTGCGATCGCAGCGCTCTACCAACTGAGCTAATTCCCCTTATGCACCGCTGCGGTGCGAATGGCCAAAGGCCAGGCTTCGCCAACGCAGCGCTCTACCAACTGAGCTAATTCCCCTTATGCACCGCTGCGGTGCGAATGGCCAAAGGCCAGGCTTCGCCAACGCAGCGCTCTACCAACTGAGCTAATTTCCCTTATACACCGCTGCGGTGCGAGTGGCCAAAGGCCAGGCTTCGCCAACGCAGCGCTCTACCAACTGAGCTAATTCCCCAAGAACTGACAGCATCTTACCAAAAACAGAATCCCATTATCGCTTTCGTCCTTTGGCTGATCGCCCCTTGTTCCCTGGCTGAGTCTGGTGGGCACCAAAATACTTTTCGCTGCGGTAGCGCAGCCACACCCGCAGGGTTTGGGGAATCTGGTCTTTTTGCTCCTTCGTTAGCGTGTTGTAGAGCATCAGCGCCTTTTCCCGCTCGCCTCGGCAGGCCGCGTTGTTGTGGGCATCCCAATAGCTGCGGGCTAGGCGAATGCGGCGGCAAACTTCTTTGACCAGGGCTTTACCCTCTAAAGGCGATTCTGGCATGGGAGAGCGATTGGCTGCTGGCCACCCTGCGGGAACGCAGGGGCGGTACACTCTTTAGGCTAGACCATTGTGACTACCTTAGCCGCCGCCGATGAAAATTGCCACCTGGAACGTCAACTCCGTGCGATCGCGCCTTGACCACGCGACCCAGTGGCTGCAAGCCAACCCCGTGGATGTGCTGTGCCTGCAAGAAACCAAGGTAGTCAATGAGGCCTTCCCCACCGCCGCCTTCACCGATTTGGGCTACACCGCCTACATCCACGGGCAAAAGTCTTACAACGGGGTGGCGCTGCTGAGTCGGCAGCCCCTAGAGAAGGTTCAGTGCGGCTTTGCCCCGGTGCTGGGGGCAGACCGGGTGGGCGACCTAGATGACCAAAAGCGCGTGATCGCCGGGCTGTGGGGCGACATCTATATAGTGAATCTCTATGTGCCCAACGGTAGCTCCGTCGGCAGTGACAAGTACGAGTACAAGCTGCGCTGGCTGGCCTGCCTCAAAGAATACCTGACGGCACTGCTGGCAGACTATCCCAACCTCAACGTCTGCGGCGACTTCAACATTGCCCTTGAGGATAAAGACATCTACAACCCCGAGGGCAAAGAGAAGCACATCATGTCTTCCCCCACCGAGCGAGAGGCGCTTAGGGATGTTATGGCGGTGGGGCTGACGGATGGGTTTCGCCTGTTCAATGATGAGGGGGGCCACTTTAGCTGGTGGGACTACCGCACCGCTGCGTTTCAGCGCAACATGGGCTGGCGCATTGACCACCACTACCTGTCGGCGGGGCTGGGCGGTCGCGCCCGCAGCTGCACCATCGACCTCGAACCCCGCCGCCTAGAAAAACCCAGCGACCACACCCCTGTGATCATAGAGTACATCTAGGATTTTTAGGGCGGATTTTTAGGGCAAATGCCCAGTCAGGGTCAGCTGAAAGGGGTAAGATAGGCACATTCAGCAGGTTTTCTGCACAGTAGGTTTTCTACACAAGTGGGAGAAACCGGGGATCGATGCATCGGCGACGAACACAGCCGCCGATGCCTTTCCTTAGGGTTTACCCACAATCAGGTGGCGATGATGTCCTGTCTACCTGCCCCCACCGCACCCCATTCTTTGAGCGAGTCGTAGATACAGGGCAATGGCAATACTACACGTCAGTTGGGTGCCCCAGGGGCAACAATTTTTTCTCTGGGCCGAAGCCTGGCAGCCTCTGCCACCCCAGGGGTTTGAGCCTTGGGCGGCCCTTCATTCTCACCCCTATGCCTTGCCCCAGATGGAGCTAGCCCAGCTGCTAGTGGGCATGCAAAAACAGCTGGTGGGTCGAGCCGACTCCCAGGCCGCCATGCTGTTCCCGGCGGGGTTGACCGAGGCCGCCCCCGGCAAAGGCACCTCGAAGGCGACGGTTAGCCGGCGCTCTCGAGCGGCCAAAGCAGATGCTCGAGCGGCGTCACCCGTCTGGGGAGAGTTGCTGCTGCCGCTCCCGGCCCAGATCACGCCATCGGCGGTAGTGCCCGTGCATTCTGCCAGGCCTGAGGCCCAGGCCAGCTCAGACCCAGAGGCCTACGCCGTGTTACACCCCTGGCGGGTGCAGGGCTGGTACCTAGGCGTAACCGACTTTTTGCCCATTTTGCTGGCGCTGCCCTTGGGGCAGCACGCCCTGACGGCGGGTGAGATTGGTGCCGACCTGCGCTACTGGGGGCACGTTGCCCGCTGGGGGTTAAACCTGCTGGCTCGGGGCAAGTTTTTGCCCCACCTCGAACTCACCAGCCAAACCCTAGCCGCCAGCTGGCAACCCCTGCTCGACAGCGCCCCCGACCAAGAGCGGCTGCGCCATTTTTCGATGGCAATGCCGCTGGTTTGTCGCACTCATATGCCCTCAGAGACTAAGGGTGAGTCGGCCCTAGCCTGCGGCTTTCCGCGGCTCGACCCGCAACCGCTGCTGCTGGCTTTTTTAGCGGCCCTAGTCGACAACCAGGTGCGGCAGACGGCCCAGGCGCAGCCCCCTAACGGGTTGTCTAACCTGGGCAAAGATCTGCCCCTACAACCCTGGCTTCAGGCGCTCAGCCAGCCCACCGGCACCCTAGAGGCCAGCGCCGCCAGTGTCGCCCGGCTGCAAGAGGCGCTCACCACCTGGACTACCCCCCTCCAGACCCTGGCCGAAGACCCCGCTACCCAGTTTCGGCTGCGGCTGGTGCTCCAGCCGCCCCCAACCTTAGACCAGCCCTGGCAGCTGGGGTACCAGCTCCAGTCGGCGGCTAACCCCGACTGGCGGCTGGGGGCCGAGCCCATCTGGCAGCAGCCGGTAGATGAGCTACACCACCAGGGGGCGATGCTCAAAGCGCCTCAGGAAACCCTGCTAGCCGCCCTGGGGCGGGCGGCGCGGCTCTACGATCCGATCCGCGAGAGTCTGCACCAGCAGCACCCTACCCACTGTGAGCTAGACCCCATTCAGGCCTACCAGTTCATTAAGGCGTCGGCCTGGCAGCTCAAAGATAACGGGGTTGAGGTGGAGCTGCCCCAGGGGCTGGCCCAAACCACCGCAGATGCTGGGCGGCTGGGCCTCAAGGTGCATGCCGAGGTGCCGCCCCAAAAGCAGCGGCAGCGGCTCGGCCTCAAGAGCCTGCTCAACTTTCGCTGGGAGCTGTCGATCGCCGGTGAAACCCTCTCCGCCGAAGAGTTTGAGACGCTGATCAACCAGGGGTCACCGCTGGTCGAAATCAACGGTCGCTGGGTCGAGCTCAAGCCCCAGGACGTGAAGGCGGCGCGGCAGTTTCTCGCTGGCCAAAAGACCGCCACCCCGCTGTCGGTGGAAGACGCCCTGCGGATTAGTACGGGCGACACTCAGCTGATCGACCGGCTGCCCGTGGTCAGCTTTGAGGCCACCGGGGCGCTGCAAACCCTGATCGAAACCCTCACCACCGGCAACCAAACCCTCGCAGAAATGGATGCCTCCAGTGGCTTTAAAGGGACGCTGCGGCCCTACCAGGCGCGGGGGGTATCGTGGCTGGCCTTTTTAGAACAGTGGGGGCTGGGGGCCTGCCTGGCCGACGACATGGGCCTGGGCAAAACCATTCAGCTGATTGCCTTTTTGCTGCACCTGCAAGACAACGACTGGCTCGAAAACCCGGTGCTGCTGGTCTGCCCTACCTCGGTGCTGGGCAACTGGGAAAAAGAGGTGAAGCGCTTTGCCCCCCGGCTAAAGACGCTAGTACACCACGGCGATCGCCGCTCTCGGGGCAGCAGCTTTGCCAAAGCCGCCCAGGACAAGCACCTGGTGATCACCAGCTACGCTCTGCTGTACCGCGACCTCAAGCCTCTCCAGTCAGTGAGCTGGCAGTGTCTGGTGCTCGACGAGGCGCAGAATATTAAAAACTCCGACGCCAAGCAGTCGAAGGCGGCTCGCCAGATCGAAGCTCAGTTCCGGGTCGCTCTCACCGGCACCCCGGTGGAAAACCGCCTGGGCGAGCTGTGGTCGATCATGGACTTTCTCAACCCCGGCTACCTGGGGCCAAAGAATTTCTTTCAGCGGCGCTTCGCCACCCCGATTGAGCGCTATGGCGATGTGGCCTCCCTCAAGGCGCTGAAGGGCCTGGTGCAGCCGTTTATTTTGCGCCGCCTCAAGACCGATCGCAGCATCATTCAAGACCTGCCCGAAAAGCAGGAGATGACCGTATTCTGCGGCCTGTCGGCGGAGCAGGCCAACCTCTACCAGCAGACGGTAGATCAGGCCCTAGCAACCCTCGACGACGCCACCGGGGTGCAGCGTAAGGGCCAGATTCTCGCCCTGCTGACCAAGCTCAAGCAGATCTGCAACCACCCGGCCCAGTTTTTGCGGGAGCCAAGCCTGGGGCTGAAGGGGCGATCGGGCAAGCTCCAGCGGCTCGACGAAATGCTCGAAGAAGTAGTTGCCGAGGGCGATCGCGCCCTAATCTTCACCCAGTTTGCCGAGTGGGGCAAGCTGCTGCAAAAGCACCTGCAATCCTACCTGGGCCAAGAGGCACTGTTTCTCTACGGCAGCACCAGCCAAAAACAGCGCGAGGCCATGGTTGATCGCTTTCAAAACGATCCCGCCGCACCGCGCCTGTTTATTCTCTCGCTCAAGGCCGGGGGGGTGGGGCTAAACCTCACCCGCGCCAGCCACGTCTTTCACTACGACCGCTGGTGGAACCCAGCGATCGAAAATCAGGCCACCGACCGCGCCTTTCGCATTGGCCAAACCCGCAACGTGCAGGTGCACAAGTTTGTTACCACCGGCACCCTAGAGGAGCGCATCCACGAGATGATCGAGGGCAAAAAAGCTCTCTCAGAGCAGGTCGTCAGCGCCGGAGAGGGCTGGCTCACCGAGTTTGACACAGACCAGCTGCGCAACCTGCTGCTGCTCGACCGCAACGCCATCATCGACGACGGTGAGTAGCCGCCATTCTGCCAGAGTCATTCTGCCAGAGCTAGATGGCCAGAGCTAGATGGTCAGAGCTAGATGGTAGGATTTAGAACGGCAGCGCCGAGCCTGATCGCCCCAGGCGGTTGCAGGCCCACCGGCCCGGTTGCACCACTGGCACAGGCCGAGGTGACACCCTAGAAAGGCAGCGTTACTGTAATGGGTGGCCTTAGATCGGTTCCCCCAAGCTACCCGGCCAGACAGTCTTCAATTGGAGATACACGATGACATCCCTCAAGCAACTGCTCAAGCTGGCCGCCCTGGGGCTGGCCGCCGTGGCCGCCGCCGTGGGTCTCAACACGGCCCTGCCCCTCCCCACCCAGGCACAATCGGGCCTCACCATCTTTGGCGGCGTTGATACCGAATATCGACTGCCCTACAGCATCGATTTCAATATTCCCCACAGCACCAACAGCCGCTATTACCTCAATGTGCAGCGCACTAAGCTGCCTCAGGATGTAATTTCCCTAGAAATTGATTACCCCGATACCTTCACCGAAATTGGCGGTCGGTTTAACGCTGACTCCATTGAGCTACGCAGCGGCGAATGGCGGGGTGGTGACGTGATTCCGGTTAGGGCGATCGACTGGCTAGAAGACGAGAACCGCATCGAGATTATTCCTGAGCAGCCCATTCCCGCCAACACCAATCTGGTGGTGGTGCTCTCCAACGTGCGCAATCCTCGCCGCTACGGCTACCACTACTTCAACCTGCGCATGATGTACCAGGGCGATGTGGTCAATCGGTACGTGGGCACCTGGCCGATGGAAATTGCTTCCGACACCAACCAGCGGCGATAGGCTCTCGGGCGAGTTTGTGCTATTGTTATAGACCGTGAGTTTTCATAGAAATCAGGCAAAGCCATGAGCAAGCGCACCCTAGAGGGCACCAACCGAAAGCAGAAGCGAACCTCCGGGTTTCGCGCTCGTATGCGCTCCTACACCGGTCAAGAAGTGATTAAAGCTCGTCGCCGCAAAGGCCGAGCTAAGCTAGCCGTTTAGTCTTTAGCAGCTAAGCCCGGCGTAGTTTGAGCGTAGATTATCAAAAGCCCTGGGGCTAGCTTTGGCTCCAGGGCTTTTGTCGTGTGTTCTCTGGCGCTTGTAGGTGTTGTGCGTATAGGGGATGGGCAGTGCTACCCAAACACAATCGGCTACGGCGATCGCGGGATTTTTCGGCGGTCTATCGGCAGGGCAGAAAGGCGGTTTCTGCCCACCTAGTCGTGCGGGTGTGGGCGCTGCCGGCTCAGTCTGGGCCAGCGGGCGATCGCCCCGCTGGCCCTAGCCCCCACAACGCCTCCCAGCCCGGCCCTCAAATTGGTATCGTCGTCAGCCTCAAAGTACACAAGCGAGCGGTGGTACGCAATCGGCTCAAGCGGAGAGTGAGAGCCGCCCTGCGCACCCTGCTGCCCCGCCTGCACCCTGCTCTCTGGGTGGTGATCAACCTGCGACCTGAGGCAACTCAGTGCGAATATGGCGAATTTTTGCGAGAATTAGAGCAACTGTTCACCACGCTAGAGGTATTACATGGGCATTCGTGAGGATGTGTTCTACGAGGGTGGCCCCCACGTTGGCGACTTGATCATCAACATTTTGCTGGGATTCACCGTTATCTGCCTTCCCCTCACGGTTGGGGCTATTACCCGTGCCCTATGGCTGCGCTACCGCATCACCAACCGGCGCATTTCGGTCACCGGCGGCTGGATGGGGCGCGAGCGCACCGACCTGATTTACTCCGAAATTAGTAAAATTGTTACAGTGCCCCGGGGGCTAGGTCTGTGGGGTGACATGGTGGTCACCCTCAAAGACGGTAGCCGACTAGAATTGCGCTCTATGCCCCGGTTCCGGGAGCTATACGACTACATTGACGAGCGTATTTCTCCCAAGGCCCAGGCGGTCAGCGGTGCCATCGGCCAGAGCTAACTACGGCAAACCCCACCGGCCGGGGCGGCTTGCCTCCCCGTCAATGGGGTAGATTAAGTAACTGAGCAGTCAACGTCGTATGCCCTGTAGTAGGGTTCAGGTTCCCATGGATTTTGGAATTGGATTTCTGACCAACACCATCATGTTGCCGATCCTAGATTTTTTCTACGGGATCGTGCCCAGCTATGGGTTAGCCATTGTGGCCCTCACCCTGGTGATCCGGTTAGCTCTCTACCCGCTCAATGCCGGGTCTATTCGCAACATGCGCCGCATGAAGGTGGCCCAGCCCCTGATGCAAAAGCGGGTTAAAGAGATCCAAGAGCGCTACAAAGACAACCCCACCAAGCTCCAAGAAGAGATGAGCGGGGTCTACAAAGAGTTTGGCAACCCTCTGGCGGGCTGCTTTCCGGTGCTGCTGCAAATGCCGATTTTGTTTGCGCTGTTTGCCACCCTGCGGGGGTCGCCATTTGCCGACATCAGCTACGACGTTAACATTCAGGTCTTTCCCCAAGAAAAAATTGAGCAGATTCAGCCCCAGGTGTTTAGCACTGCGCCCAAGGCCATCTACGTATCTGACGGCTCCCACTTCCCAATTTTGGCGGTGGTGCCCGGTGGTAACAAGCTAGTGGTGGGCGAAAAAACCGACGTGCGGCTGCAAACCGCCGAGGGGCAATCCATCGCGTCGTTGGCCGATGAGTACAACGAAGATCCCAGTAGCTTTCAACCTAAGTGGGAGATCGTTAAGGGTGAAGATGTTGTTGCCATCGACGAAGCTGGCAACATTACTGCCCTGGCCCCCGGTGAAGCCACCGTGCGCGCCCAGGCCCCTGGTCTAGCCGCCAACAAAGGGTTTCTCTTCATTAAAGCACTGGGCCGCATCGGGGTAACTGGCGAAGATGGCGCTATCCACTGGGATATTTTGGTGATGATTTTGGGCTTTGGAGCTAGCTTATACCTCAACCAGGTGCTGTCGGGTCAGGGGTCTGCCACCAGTGACAACCCCCAGCAGGCCGCGGTAAACAAGTTTACGCCGCTGATTTTCTCCGGCATGTTTTTGTTCTTTCCTCTGCCCGCCGGGGTGCTGATGTATATGTTGATTGCCAACATCTTTCAGACCCTGCAAACCTTCATTCTCTCGCGGGAGCCGCTGCCCGAGAACCTGCAAAAAATCATCGATGCCGAAGCCAAGGCCGACGATAATCGCCAGACCCTGCCCTTTGAACCGGGGCGTAGCAAGAAGAAAAAGGCATAGCCCATGGCCACTGATGCTGCCACCGCTGGGGTGAACTGGTTGACGACCCTGCTGACCATGCAGGGTCTACCGTCTACCGTGACCGCTCAACAGGTCGAAGACGAATCTGGAGAAAGCTGCTGGCTCACTATCGCCGAAGCGCCTCTGTCCTCGGAGCAGGTGCAGGCGCTGATTGGCGACGGAGGTGCGGCCCTCGACTCGATTCAGTACCTGGCCAACACCACCCTCAACCTGGGCAAGGGGCAAGACGAGCAGCAGGCTTTTACCATTGAGCTGGCGGGCTATCGGGCCAAGCGGCTGGAAGAACTCAAGGCCATGGCCGCCGCTGCCGCTGATCAGGTGTTAGCCAGCGGCGAAGAGCATGAAATGCAGGGGCTGTCTTCCGCCGAGCGGCGACAGATGCACCACTTTATATCTGCCCATGAGGGGCTAGCCACCTTTAGTCGAGGCCGCGAGCCAGACCGCCGCCTGGTGGTGTGCTTAGCAGGGCAGGCCCCTGAAACTGAAAAATAGCCCCGACCCGGCGGTTGGCTAAACCAATGTAGGCAAGCTATGGGAGCGATGGCAATGGAGAAAGTGTATATCCCCCAGCTGCTGCAACAGCCCGAGCAAACCCTCGCTGTTGATCTCAATGCGCACCTGGCCGACCTGGAGACCCTGACTCCCGTGCGGGGTGAGCTGACCATCACTCACCAGGGCACCTACCTGGAGATCAAGGCCAGGGCCGCTACCATTGTGACGCTGACCTGCGATCGCTGCCTGCAAGCCTACAACCATCGGGTGGCGATCGCCCCCCAAGAGCTAATCTGGCTAGAGCACGAGCCAGACCCCGCCACCCTGCCCCTAGAGCGCGAGGTGAGCGTCGATGACCTGTTTGAGACCATGCCCCCCAACGGCCACTTTTACCCCGACACCTGGATCTACGAGCAGATCTGCCTGGCCCTGCCCCAGCCTCAAATCTGTGACGAAGACTGCCCCGGCATTGAGCTGCGCAATCAGGGAACCGCTGCCCGTGAACCCATCGACCATCGCTGGGCCGCGTTGACTCAGCTTCAGCAGCAGCTTCAACCACCCGATGCCTAAGATTGGGGCATCTCCTGGTTAGAACGTATCCCCAATCGGGGGCTTTGACCACCGTTTCTGCATCTGGTTTTGTAGGCTCCAGACCCTGCGCCGCCAGCCACCACCCTGGGAGGCAGCACAGAAAAGACGTATTAGACAGTTAGCTCACCCACTCACTCACTTCACCTCCCGCAGTGCCGCCCTCCATCGCTTCGGCTTACTCTTAGTGCGGGCCGTGACGTGCCAAACCCGACTACCGCAGAGGTGGTTCACCACCGCCACCATGCCGATCAGCACCTTGAGCCAAAAGTAAACGGGCGACAGCAGACAGTACATCAGCCCGTGGCGGCGAGTGTAGGTAGACCCCGCCGGGCGCAGCCCCATAGCCACCGCCACCTGGAGCACCACGCTCACGGTGAGCAAGCCCATCAGCACCAGGTTGAGGGTCTCAAAGTCGAGGTCGCGATCGTGATCGCTCACGAAAATACTCAGCAGCATCGGCACCACCTGCCACACCAGCGGGTAAAAGCACTGGCTAAACAGCAGCATCAGCAGCCAGTAGGGTTTTTGCACGGCGTCTAGGTGGGGCGATCGCAGCACCCGACCCAGGTGCAGGCCTGCCACCTCTAGCCAGCCCTGGCTCCACCGCTGGCGCTGGAGCCACAGCCCACGCAGGTTGTCGGGGGCCAGCTCTGTGGTGACAATGGCCGGGTCATGCACCAGCCGGTAGCCCCCCACCAGCCCCCGCACCGTAGCGTCAATGTCTTCGGTCAGGCGAGTTGAGTGAAAGCCCACCTGGCGCAGGGCGGCGGTGCGCCAGTACCCATTCGAGCCGCCAAACAGAGCCGTGTCAGCCAGCAGCGATCGCCCGTAGTGGCTGACGCCATAGATGCACTCAAACTCCACCGCGATCAGCTGCGTCAGCCAGCTGTCCTCAGCATTGCGAATCATGTTGCGCCCCTGCACCACGTCATAGCGGCCCTGGCTGAGCCAGGGCCAGGCTCGACCCAGGCAGTCTGCCGCCGGGTGGTGGTCAGCATCAAAAATACCCGTCATCTCGCCGCGCACCATCGGCAAAGCCATATTCAAATTCTCGGCCTTAGAGTGGCTTTGGGCCACCGGCAGCAGTACCAGGGCTGGGTAGCGCCGAGCGAGGGCCTGCAACCGACTCTCCACCGGCAGCGGCGTCGGCGTGTTGTAGGCCAGAATAATTTCCCAGCCCGCCGCCGGAGGCGTCACCTGAGTTAGCCAGTGGAGCAGGGTGTCTTCAATAATGTCTTGCTCATTGGGCAGGTAGGCGACCACCACCACCGAGGTAAACGGTGCCGCCAAAGCCGAGGGCAGCCGAGCTACCTTTGGTTCGAGGGTCGATCTGACCATAGATAGAGTTTGAATTCCCCCCGCCAGGCAGGGCAAACCGCTGCTGACCCCGGCTAAGCTGCCTTCTTCAAGCGGAACTTTTTCAAGCGGGACTTTTTCAAGCAAGACCTTTTCAAGCGAGACATTCTCAAGCGAGACCTTTTCAAGCGAGTCTTTTTTAGGCGGGGCTATGGGGTGCGAGTCTGATCTAAACAGTCCCAATCTTCGGCCCAGGTGTTGAATCAGGCCCCGGCTAGGACGATGGTTTAAACCCCAGGCTCCCCCCCAGGCGCCATAAATGACAACGGCGGTTTCGGCATTGATCACCACGAGGCCAACCATAGACACCACCACCAGCACCCCTTGCAGCAGCCACAGGCTGTACCCCTGGTTGAGCCAGGTGATGTATACCGTCATCGGCAGCCACAATAGCAGGGTGCTCACCCAAAAAAGCCGCCTGGCGTAGGCCAGAGCAGGCTCAGCAAACAGCGCCAAGCTCAACTTCATAGGCGTAGATTAACTCCCTATAGAGCGTGAAGAAAATAGATAACAGTAGAAGGCTGTCTAGGAATCAAATTTCCATCAGCTGGGGTAACCCCCCCAGATCAGGTGCAGGCTCCTGCACAAAGAATTGTCTGCTAATTCTCCCAAAAAAGAGCAGATTTTGCGTCTATCTGTGGGGCAATTGCGGTCACGGCCCGATGCGCCTCCCCCAGCGAGATGATCTATGGGCATGTATGGGGCCGAAAATCTGCGGCGGGCCGATCTGCCCCTAGCCCCGCATATCGCCATCCTGGCCGTCGCGGCGGTAGCGGGGGTTGCGCCAGCCGCCGCCCACCCCGCGCAAAATGCCCCGGCCAATCAGGCCAATGCCCCGACCAATTACGTCGGTGAGCACGTAGACAATGCCGCTGCCCACAAACGATACCGCCGAGCGAAACCGGGGAGAAACCGCGTCGCGAGCCTCCACCGCCAGGGTCACAGCCCGCTGTAGGCCCGAGAGCTGATCTAGCTCATCCCGCCGGGGCGAGTAGATCAGCTGTGACTGAATGCCTCGCTCGGTAAAGCCAAACAGTCGATGCTGGCTTTCAAAAATGGCCTTAGGGTCGTTGACCAGCCCATCCCAGCGGTAGCGCCAGGAGAGGTCGTTGCGAAACCGCTCAATGTCACGGCTGGTGATCATGCGGCGCTGGTAGAGGTTCTTTTTGAGCATTTCCACATCGGCAAAGTTGTTTAGCAGGGGCTGCACTACGGCGTTGGCCAGCTGAATCAGCAGGTGCTCTAGCAGCGCTTGGCTGCGGGCCAGGGCGAGGGGGGCGGCGGCTTCGTAGAGGCTGCCATCAACCACCATCGACTCGTTAAACAGCAGGTGGCCCAGCAGCATGGGCACCAGGGGAATGCGGTTGAGAACCGCCTCCTGCACCACCGGAGCCTCGGCCAGCAGGGTGGGCACTACAGGCTGCTCTAGGTTGTCAACCTGGAGGGTGTAGTAGCGGCCAAAGTAATCGGTAATGGTGGCTTCCCACACATCGCGCAGCACCAGGGGACTTTTTTCGCTCAGCTGACCCGGCGGTATCTCGGCCTGGCGCAGCTGGTCGAGGGCGTCTTCAAATTTGCGCAGCACCAGATAAAACAGCTCTCGCTTTTTGTCGTCGCGCAGAATGTCGCTTTCGAGCGGGGTGCTGCTGGTGTTGTCGAGCAGCCCCTGGAGCTGGCTAAACACCCGTTCAAACACCAGGGTCGCCAGGTCGCCCTGGTTTAGCGTCAGCCGCTGGTTGAGGGCCGGTGTTAAGGAGTCATCGCCCGATGTGAATACCAGGGCATCGTCGGCAGACCCCGGTGGCCCCAAGCCCGACATGGGTGGCCGGAGCGGCAAACCGCCACTCCACTCGGATGGTTGGGCCAGACGGTCTGCCCCGATCGCTCGATTGGGGCCACCCGCTGCCCTGGGCTGCCTCGGGTCAGAAATGCTGGGCGTTGCCAGCAGTCGGCGCACCAGCCAGCGGGCCACCTTGAGTTCGCGGTAGCGGCCGGCCAGCAGCGCCTCAGATATCAGCGCCCCCCGGCCCCGGCGTTGCTCTGCCTCGATCTGCGCCATCACCGCCTCAATCTGCTGCACCGATGACCGCCGCAGGCTGAGGCGCAGGGAGTCTAGCCCCCTGGGCGAGGGCTGAGCCGCTGGGGAAGCGCCCCTAAAGACCTGGTTTTGAGGAGCATTGGCAAGCGGTCGCTGGTCGCTCGGAGCGGGGGGGGCTCCTGAGCCTGGCCGCCGTGGCCCGGCCAGCTGCTGAATCAGATTGTCTAGATCGGCTACGGCCATGCCCCTGGCTCCAAACCCGTCGGCCCCCATCTGCTGGGCGGCGGCCTCGAGCACCGGCTCGGCCCGGACGCTGAGCACCAGCACCGGCAGGGTCGGGTAGCGAGCCTTGATGTCGCTGCAGAGGCGCAGCCCCGACAGCTGGTGGGGTTGACCCGCCCCCAGGCCCAGGTCGAGAATCACCAGATCGAGGTCGGGTTTGGAGGCATCCTCTGGCCTCGACCAGGCATCTGCCCAATCGGGGGCTGGGGCCGGAGTCCAGCCGGGGATAGTATCCGGCGGTGAGCTGGCGGCGCGGCTGGCCAAAATCGCCAGGGCATCTTCAGCCTGGTTGGCCTCAGCCACCACCGCATAGCCAGCGGTCTGCTCTAGCCAAATGCGCAGACCCAGCCGAAACACCGGGTCTTCGTCGACCAGCATGAGTCGCAGAGGAGGCACTGTCATTGTGAGTCTGCCGCTGACGAGTCAGACGAGTCATCGGGGGTGGGTCTGCCCTCGGCTTCCCAGATCGACCAGATGTAGGCGCGCTCGGCTTGCCACAGGGCGATCGCCGTTTGAGCTTCCCCAGACAGCGCCCGCCCCGCCCCAATCTGGCTGGCCAGGTTGATCGCCGCCGTCAGGCTGCCGCGGTAGGCCAGATCCTTAGCCTTGTCCAAAATGGGCCTGTCTTCAGCGATCTCAATGGCTGCCGTCCAGTCTTGCACCAGCCCCTGGGCACGGGGGTAGAGGGCGCGGCTAGACTCAATTTTGCTTGCTTCGGCGATCGCTTCTGCTAGGTTGCCCCCATCGGCCAGGGCCACCGCCGCATCGAGAATTGGGCGGTCTTCAATCACCTGAATTTCTTGCTGCCACTCGGCCACCAGGGTCTGGGCCTCAAGCCGTAGCGCCCGGCCCAACGCCACCTCTTCGGCCTTGGCGATCGCAGCCTCTAGCTCGGGAATGGTACCCGGTCGAGCCAGGCTGCGGGCCTGGGCCAAAATTGGGCGGTCTTCGATGCGCTGAATGTTGGCCTGCCACTGGGCCACCAGGGTTTGCCCCTGAATCCGACGAGGCCGACCCACCTCCACCATCTGGGCCTGGTGCATGGCCCAGCTGTAGGTGATGCGCTGACCCAACCTAGCCACCATCTCGCTAAACTTTAGCCGCCTTAGATCGCTGAGCTGCTCGCTCCACTGCTCTACCGAAGATAGATCAGCCGCTCCGTAGGGACTGTTCACCGGCAGCTGATGGATGGCGCTAGTGGCCTCCATGAGGCCAAACAGGTGGCCGTAGCGGGGGGCGAGCCCCTGGCCCATGGGTTCCGCCTGGCGGGCTAGGCGCTGGGCGTGGCTCAGGTGCAGCAGATCCTGGGCAGCCCCAGCCAGGCCGGGAGGCATGGCGCTGGCCAGCTCTAGGGCGCTGGTGCGATCGCCCACCTGCCAGCGCTGTAACGCCACATCCAACACGGTTTTGCTCCAGCGATCAACGTCCTCCTCTGCCGCCTGCCACACCTGGCTCCGCAGATCGATGGAGCGGGCCAGCACCACCGCCTGGTACAAATTATCAATCTGGTTGGTAGCGGCCAGGGCGCGGGCTTCTAGGAGCTGGTTCCAGGCCCGCTGCTCGATCAAAAACTGCCGCTGCCAGTGCAGGTAGCGGGTGGTCAGCCAGTAGTCGCTCTTGAGGGCTTTGAACTCTTGCAGGTGCTCTTTAGCTAAATCCCAGTCGCTGGCGGCCAGGGCGGGCCTGAGCTTAGCCTCGATCGCCCGCCCCTGCTGCCAGTCTTGCCGCCACTCAAAAATCACCGCCTGAGCGGGCTGGCGCAGGGGCGTATCGAGGGGAATTTCGCTCGCTAGCGCCACCGCATCATCGAGCTTGCCTGCCTGGGCCCAGCGGTTAGCTAGCACCAAGATCTGCTCCGAAGCATCCTGCAAAATTTCTTGGGCGTCTTCGTAGTCGGCATTGGTGCGCGGCCAGTTGGCGGTCAGCAGCACCGACTGCACCAGGTTGTTGGGTTCGCCGGTGCGAGCCTGGGCCCTGGCGCAGTACAGCAGATCGCTGGCTGAGTTAAAGGGCGTAATTTGTTCGCAGTCGGGCAGCGGTGGAATCCGGGTCAGCCACATCAGCGCCCAGCCGCAAAATATACCTGTCCCGGTCAGCAGCAGCAGCCAAAGGGTGATCCACACCCACTGCCAGGGGTTAACCTGGTGGTCTAGTCCAGGGCGCTGCCGCAGACGTGTAGTCAGGGGTGAAGAGGTTGGTGATGTCGGTGTAGATGCGGCCATGGAGTCAAACTACCGAGAGCGAGCAGTAGAATCTAAGGTGCCGGTGAGGTGAGAACCCTGCCCGAGCGGTTCACACTCTCCCCGAGGCTCAAGATTCGGTGGGCCAAAGATGCTGACACATTGTAGAAGCAATCTCGAAACTTGATCGTAGATTTTCTAGTTGAGATGTTCTGGCTTAGATGCTCTGGGCCTAATTTGGAGAGATAGGACTTATTTATGGAGCGCTGCACACCACTAACCTGGGGCATTGGCCGAAGACGGCTGGCTTTTTGTCTCACCGTCGTTTTGGGCCTGTTGGCCGCCCCAGGGGCGGCAAACGACCAACTGCGGCAGTTTCTGATCAGCCGCAGCTGCGCGGGCTGCGACCTCAGCGGCGAAGTGCTGGCCGGGGCCAACCTTGACGCCGCCGACCTGACCCAGGCCAACCTGTCCGGGGCCAACCTCTCTGGCGCCCGTCTGCTCAGGGCGGAGATCACCCAGGCCGACCTCGGTCGGGCCAACCTGCATCAGGCAATCCTGAGCGAAGCCGACCTATCTGGCTCTAATCTGGCGGGGGCAAACCTGAGTGGGGCCATTCTCTCCGGCGCTCAGTTGGTTGAGGTCAGCGCCCCCAACATCAACCTAGAGCAGGCCGAGGCCCGCAACAGCAACTGGTACGGCAGCGACCTCAGCGGTAGCCGCCTAGACGGGGCCACCTTTGCCCAGGCCGGGCTGTCGGCGGTTGACTTGAGCAATGCTACACTCACCGACGGTCAGCTTTACCGGGCCAACATGATTGGCATTCGCCTCGATGGCGCTGACCTGACCGGAGCCGACCTGCGCGAGGTGTTGTTGCGCGATGCCTCGTTGGCGGGGGCCAACTTTACCAATGCCGACCTGCTGCGGGCCAACCTGGTACGCACCGACCTCAGCACCGCGCGGTTTTGCAACACCCGCATGGCCAACGGCGACATCAACAATGAGCACTGTGGCGATCTAGGTGATTTAGAGGAGCGCTAGTAGATTGCCAAGCTAAAGATAAGAAATAAGATACCGACTTTACCAGAAGATCCATTATGGATTCCCGCCTGCGCTGTAATGATGCTGGGATGGGCGTATCTAGCGTTTCGGGGAGGCCAGTGAAGGAGGCCGAGGAACGTTTGGGAAGAGGGTATCAAAGCGCTGATTGGCCCAGGCGAGTCTGAGCTGGACGAGATGGTTGAAACGATCTTCGCTCCAGCGCATGCCAACGCCTTTGAAGCGCTGCTGAATGAGCCACTTGTAAGCACTTTCGACCATCCCAGAGCCGAGGGGGATCTTCTGTTGGGCGAACTGTTGGTATTGCATATGCTGATAATGGCGTTGAAAGTAAGCTTGCACCTGCACCAGGGTAGTGAACGCCACCCCCGAGAAGAGACCTGAATTGAGCAGCCCCGTTAACGCCCGCAGGACATCTCGGGTTCGCCCATGGCGCAGGAGATGCCGCCAGCGCCGAAACCAGGCTTTCGCCTGAGCCGAATGACTCTCGCCGAACATCGCCTGGGTGGCTCGGGCCAGGTGCCCGGCGGCATGATAGAAATCAAGCACCGCCACGGCACAATGGGCAAAGCAGGTGCTATAGACCTGCCAAAACCCCCGTCCGCCGTCACTGAGCCAAATGACTTGTGGGGCAGACTCGAAGGCTTGGCGGTGGGCTTCCAATTGGAGATGAGGGATGAACTTGGTCGATATCCCCCAACATCGCCACCAGTCTGCGGTGAAGGAGTTTGGGAACCTCGACGTGAGCCCGCGTGAGGCGGGTGCCTAAGCGGGCAAAGATCCCGACCTTGACCTCGCGCCATCGGGTTTTGCCTTTGGCGGTTTTCGGGGTCGGGCGAAAAGGCACCATCACCCCCAGGGTAATCGCATCTAATTTGGTATAAATTGTACTTGACAGAATGCCAGGGA
>QBMN01000037.1 GCA_003241845.1 Shackletoniella antarctica
CTGCTACCACCGCCGGCCGCGGGGCGGGGGGCGTCGCCGCTGGCGCTGCCGGAGTTGCGGTGACTAGCGACTCTAAGTGGGCCTCAGCCTGGGCAAAAATTGGCTCCAGGGGAGCCATGATTTCTTGAGCCTGCTCATTGGTGAGACCAAAGGGGCTTTGCAGCTGCTCGAGCTGCTCTTGCAGCCCGTCAAATATTTGCAGCAGCATAGTCTCGAGGTCGCGATCAGGCCGCACGGTTGACTCTTTCATCACCTTGAAGAAGTCTTCCATGCGGTGGCTGGTGCGGGTAATGCTGTTTAACCCCAGCATCGCCGCTCCGCCCTTCACCGAGTGGGCCGCCCGAAACACCTCATTCATCATCTCGGAGTCGTCGACGGTAGCCGTCAGGTTCAGCAACCCCTGCTCAATGGTGTTGAGGTGATCCTTGGCTTCTTCGATGAAGTACCCCAAGATTCGTTTTTGATCTTCAGGCAGCATGTCGATTTCCCTTTGAATGCTTGTCTACCGGGCGCGGCTGGCCCACTGCACCATCCTATTTCTCGACTTTAAAGCGCTCCACCGAGGTGAGTAGGTCGCGGGCAACTCCCACCAAATTTTGCAGCGAACCCGACACCCGCTGGGCTTCCTGGGAGGTCTCCTGGGCGGTGAGTTCCACCGATTGCATTACCTGGGCCACGGCGCGCGAGGTCTCGGTTTGCTCCACGGTGTCGGCGGTAATGGATCGCACCAGCACGTCAATGCGGTTCGACACCTGAATAATGTCTTCGAGCGATCGCTTCGCCTGTTCCGCCAGGCGGGTGCCCTCAATCACCTGCTGGGTGCCCTCCTCCATGGCGGTCATGACCCCGCCGGTCTCACTCTGAATTTGCAGCACGATCTGCTCAATTTCTTTAGAGGCCTTAGCGGCCCGGTCGGCCAGCTGCCGCACCTCGTCGGCCACAATGGCAAAGCCTCGCCCCGCTTCCCCAGCTCGAGCCGCCTCGATACTCGCGTTCAGGGCCAGCAGGTTGGTGCGGGAGGCAATCTGCGAAATCAACGCCACAATCTTCGAAATTTCCTGGGAAGACTCGGCTAGGCGCTTCACCTTGCGGGTGGTTTCCGCCACCGTTTCTCGAATCTCGAGAATGCCCGCCACGGTGCGCTCCACAGACTCGCCCCCCTTGAGCGCCGTAGACGACGCCGTGCGCGCCACTTCCTCTGCCTCACGGGCGCTCTCGGCCACCCGCTGAATCGAGTCGGTCATCACCTGCACCGAGTTTAGCGTCACCGCCAGCTCCTCCGCCTGGCGCAGGGCGTCTGCCGACAGGCTGCGGGCAAAGATTTCGTTCTCGGTAGAGCCTTTGCTCACCTGGCGAGCGGCCACACTCACCTGCTGCACAATTTCCCGCAGGTTTTGAATAGTCAGGTTAAAGGAGTCGGCCACGGCTCCCAGCACGTCGGCGGTCACCTCCGCTTGCACCGTCAGGTCGCCCCGCGCCGCCCCTTCCACATCGTCTAGCAGCCGAATCACCTGGCGCTGGAGATCTTCTTTGGCCTGCTCTTGCTCCTGGGCCTTGCGCTGGGCCTCGCTAGTGGTGGTTAAAATCACCCGCGACATCTTGTTAAAGCTGCTGGCCAGGTGGCCAAACTCGTCTTCGGTAAACACCGTAGCCCGGGCCGACAAATTGCCCTTGATCACGGTATCAAACTGGTGCTGAAGGTCGTCAACGCTCTTTTTCACCTGGCGATTGGCCAGGTGCCCGGCTCCCCAAGCCGAACCAAAGCCTGCCACCCCGCCAGCTAAGGCCATGGCTGCATGGACGACCTTGGGCATGGATCGCCCCGGCTGCAGGGTAGAAGCCGCGAAGCTAACTACCCCCACCGCGAGGGCAGAGGCGACTCCAGCGGCGATCGCCACCAAGATTTCCTTAGTTGGCAAAGGGGCATTGTCTAAGAAGCCGAGCCAGTCTTGCTCAGCGGTCACCGCCTCCATCTCATGACCGTCGGTCTGGGTAAAGACCGGCATACTGTCAGTCGCCCCAGCGATGCTAAAAATATCGTCGTCGCTGATAGCACCCTGATCGCCCATATCACTCAGGTCAAAGGCAGAGCTGCCGCCATAGCCGCTGTTGTCATCCGTAGAACTCAGCCCCGACGTGCCCACCGATGGAGTTGTAAACCCCGCCGAGCTGTCAGAAAGCTCAAAGTCGGGCAGATTACCCAGGTCATCAAAGTCGCTAAATTCATCGAGAAAGTCAACATTGCTGCTGGGTTGGGCACCGCTGTCTAAATCGGCCCCATAGCCGTTGTCGGCGTAGACATTGCGATCGCCAGCGCTGTCGCCAGCGGTATCCATCTCATCGGCTAAGAGATCTGGCTCTGGGGCAAAGACGGTCATATCATCACCGCCGTCATCAGCCGGGGGCCAACCCTGATCAAACCCCTGAGAAGCGAGGCTAATGCTGCCGTAGGGGTCATCGACACCCCCAAACGGGTCATCGGCATCAGCGATCTCTAAAGAATCAAAGGAGGCATCGTCATCAAAGGTAATGTCATCCAGACCGCTCTGCTCGCCCGACCAGCCGCTGCCCCCCGTAGAGTTAGCCCCAAAACCCGCCGAGGTTTCCCCAGGAATCGCCCCAAACGGATCCTCAGCGCCGGAAGCAAAGGGATCACTGGCAAAGGGGTCGGCTAGGCCATCGCTAAACCCATCCTGTGCCACAGACATTAGCGACTCCTCGTCTAGGCTAAACTCACCCAGATCAAGCTGGCTGTCCGACAGGTTTGCCTCGCTGGCCGCAACGCTGTCTAGGCCCATAGACAGAGAAGCACCCTCGTCAAAAAAGGTGTCTCCGGCATCGGTGGCGTAGTCTACCGCTGGGGCGCTGCCCGCGAACTGGTTAGCATATTCGAGGCCATTGCTAGCGTAGTCTACATACTCAGGCTCAGAGGTCAGATCGAGCACCGCGCTGTACTGGGCGGCCGCTTCATCGTACCGCTGCAAGCCATAGCAGTAGATATGGCCGCGCAGCAGCATCACGCTAGGGTCGTCGGGGTAGTCACCCGCCAGCTGATCGATAACCGCCGCCGCCTCTGGGTAATTGCCCTGTACGTAGGCCCGTTCTGCTTTTTGATAGGCTTGAGAGTAATCGATGCCTGAAGCCATGGTCTTCTCCTGCCGGTGCAAGTGTCCTAAGGGGGTGAGGTGAGCTAGGGCCTAGGTGGCCCAGCGGGCTGAACGAATCACAGCCACGTGGTCGAGCAGCCTGAGGGTCTTGTTGTCTTCGGCGTCCATGACCCATTCACCGCGCAAAAACGGGGCCATGGTATCGGGGCTACTGTCAGACGCCCGGGTCTTGTCAGGGTTAAGCCAGCGGGTACCTACAATTCTGTTAACGGCCAAGCCTAACATAGTTCCCTGATCCTCAATGGCAATGACCGAAATCTCCGGGCGATCCGTGTTGAGGACAGCTGAGTACCCCAGAAACTGACCGAGGTCAGCCACCCACACCACCCGCCCCTGCTCATTTAGAGTACCCAGCAGGAGTTGCGATACGTTGGGGATGGGCGTAATGCGATCAGGAGGCTGCTCGATAATGCGGCGAATACCGATAGCGGGCAGGGCAAATTCGTCTTCAGCGGTAACAAAAAATCGCAAAAATAGCTCACCATCAGGCGTCTCGATCTCTTGCAGCTCTGGATCTTGGTCTTGCCCCGTTTGGGTTAAAAAGTCAGGATTGCCTACCATAGTTTTGTTATTAATTATCCCCTGAGTAGCTGCTTTACCGTGCCCACCAGCTCCGTAGGCTGAAACGGTTTAGCAATGTAAGCATCTGCTCCCTGCTTCATGCCCCAGTAGCGATCAAACTCTTCGCCCTTAGATGAGCACATCACCACGGGCACATGCTGCGTAGACGGGTCAGCCTTGATGCGGCGGCACAGCTCATAGCCGTTCATGCGGGGCATGACAATATCAAGCACAACCACGTCGGGACGCTGGCTTTGCATTTGCTCTAGGGCCTCCATGCCGTCACTGGCAACAGTGACACTGAGGCCAATACCCCTAAGTAGCTCAGTAATCATCTCCCTCTGGGGAACGCTGTCTTCTACCACCAGAACTGTACTCATAGGTTGATTCAAAAAGGCCCATGTAATGGCCAGGTGCATAGCCAGAGATTACCCAACGCAATCTCTGGCCATCAGAGGATTGAGATCGAAACGATCTGCGCTTAACAGGCAGATCACGCAGCTCCAATGCCTAGGACATGTGTGACTCTAACGTACCCTCAAACACAGATGACGCTTTCGATTTAGACAAATTTAACCAATCCAGTTGCTTAGATTATGGCGAATCTTATTGAAATTGATGCAAACACCCTCTGGCCAGGCTAAGAAATGTTGTCAGAGGCTGTGGTCAAGACCGACGATCTAACGCGGTGTGCAAATAATCCAGCAGGGGCATTACCGAGTCATAGTACCCTTGAACTAAAGCCAAAGACGCCTCTGCTGGTGGTTCAACCAAGTCATCACGGTGGTATGCGCGAGGATTTTACGGGCTAAACGACTCGTCAGATGCCACAGGTCACGGCTGGAGACCCGCTCAATATCAAACCAATGGCAATGCGTGTCAGGTTAAGGCTATGGCTGAATAGTCAAGGGGGGCAAAAACACGGTAAGGAGACTTCTAGGAAACACTCTCCCAAAGTAGTAAGGTGAAACAGGCCTTATATGGGTGATGAAATGCCAGGCGAATTAAGCGAAGCTCTCAGTGCATCTCAAATTGCGGATCTTCGCCTCGCGGCTCGGAGTTTAACCGGGGCCGCCCGCCGCGCCTTTCAAGCCGAGATGACCCTGAAATACTGCGACGGAAACGCGCGACTCGCGGAACGAGTCTGGGGCTGGGGACGTCACACCGTCGCCCTAGGATTAGCGGAAAAACGAACCGGCATCCGCTGTGTGGGATCTCAATCCGGGTTTGGCGGCAACAAGCGTTGGGAAGAGCGTCATCCCGAGGCAGCGGAAGCCTTACAGGCGCTGGCGGAAGCCCATGCCCAGCAGGATCCCAGTTTCAAGAGCACGATAGCCTACACCCGCTTAACTGCGGCTGAAGCCATCCGATACCTCCAGGCTCAAGGGGTCGCCGAGGCGGTACTCCCAGCGCCCAGCACGATGGCGGTGGTGTTGAACCGATTCGGCTACCGACTGCGGCCCGTGGTCAAAGCGAAACCGCAAAAAACTCCCTGAAACCGACCTGTTTTTTGAGAACCTACACGTCCAAGACCAAGCGGCCAGAGAACACCAGAAAGTGATGGCCTACAAAACCCACAAACCCGAGTGCCTTCGCGGGCTGGTGCGCCCCGCCGAGGCCGAGCACATTCTCAACGGCTATCGGCTGCGGCACCGCCAGTTCGATGGGGAAGCCCCGCACAGGCCTTTGGCACAAACTTAAACCCCGCTACCGAGCACCAGCATGGGACAGATCGACGCTGCCAAAGTTAAGGCTGAGGGCAATGTTGACGTTTTCAAACATATTGACTAACCACTCCACCGTGTCGCTAGAGGTGGTTTCGTAGTGGTTAAACAAAAGCGAAAACCGCCGCTCTAGAAACGGCCTTACCTTTTGGCAGATCAGCAAAATTCTTAGCAGCAGGCCGGTGGTTTGCAGCGGCCCTAGATTGTTGATGAGGTCTAGAAACACGTAGTGCTGCCGCCCGGCGCTGGGGTCAACCACCAGTAGATTAAACAGATTGCTGCAGGTGCGCACCTTGAGAAAGTCATCTAAGGCTTTGCCGTCGCTGTCGTTGAAGGTAGAGAGCAGGTGGGCTTCTAGCATAGATTTGAACTGCCGCTGGCTGTAGCCTGAGTCGACATCGGCAATGATGTAGTCAAACAAGTCTTCTTTAAACTGCCTAAACGAGGCCCCGTGGTCATGGGTGAGCAAAAAGCGCTGGGCACCATCGCGATAGCTCTGGCCGTGGTCTCGGCGGCGGGCAAACTGCTTGAGCGACGACACCAGGTCTTGATCGTTGAGCAGAGTGGGGTTGGGCACCACCCGCAGTTTATCGGCAAAGTCGGTTTGGCCCTGGCGGTGCATACGCCCCTGGCGCACTCGGTAGGTTACGTAGTGGCTGAGGTCGACCTCAAACTTGTGCTGGGCTTCGACCTGCATATTGCGCACACACTGCTGGTGTTGCAGGTCGCTATCTTCGGTCACCAGGCAGTGCTCGTAGAGGTAGGGGTAGCGGTTGATCAGTGACCCCAGGGGCACCGCTGCAGCGTTGCGGTTGCGGGGCAGGGCAGCCTGCCGCGCTTCAATGATACAGGCCAGCCGCTTTAGGGCCAGGTGCTGCTCGGTTTCGAGAAAGCTGTGGGTAACCTGGCGCAGACGGCGAATAGAGCGCGATCGCGATAGCTCGGGCGCGCGGCCCGCTGGGGTGGTCTCGAGCAAGTCAATCAGCACAGGAATCGCGGGCTGAAGCTGAATATTAGCCTGCCAGCGGTTGATCAGAATGTGGCAGCAACGGTTGAGAATAAAGCGAAAAGATTCGTCGATCTCGTGGCAGCTCAGCAGGTGGTCAAGGGCCACCACCACGTCACGATCTGGGTAGCCAAACCCGTCCACAAAAAGAGCCTGAAACCGATCAATCATGGCATCAGGAGACTCTACCGCCACGCAAGCGAGCAGATGATTGTACAAGCGCTCTTCGTCGGCGGTAGTAATTCGGTTGTTATAAGTCGCTTTTGTCTTCACGTTTTCACCGCCCTTGCCCCATCAGCAGATGGGCTTGACTGAGTAAGCCCACTCGGACTGCGATGAGAAAAACTTGGAAATCAACTCGCTAACTAAGGTACAAACCCAAAAGATGCACGGTTTTGATGGCAGCAACAGTCCTTAAATCTATTAAAGACATATTAAAGCGCTGTTCGCGTCAGTTTTTACACTAGGTTGCCATCCCTACACCTTCAGATTACTGCGTGAATCCCTCAGTTTCTGGGAATATGTCAGTGGCGTTAACGAACTTCTGGTAAAGCTTTTTACCAGATCGTAAGGCAGCTATAAACCCGAGAACTAGCTCCACCGCCCTAGGAAGACTCGTCGCGCTATGTCGTGACTCCACTGGAACATACCATATGCTGAAGCTTGACCGCTGGGAAGAGGGTTCACAGCCATCACCCGGCTCCAGAAGGCCTGAAATCCCTGCTTAGACTATGTTTAGGGATAAAACCCTCAAATCTCAGGGATAAATATACCGATTTCTGGAGCCACAATTCTTTTACAATCAGACCACATTGCGGCAAAGCTCTGGCAAAGACTTGGGGCAATGTGACGACCGCTACAAAACTTTCAGGTTGAGGCTATGGGCTTTTCGTCATTGGCAACTTTGGCAGCGGTTATTCAAGCATCGCTCGATCATGTACCGCTATCACTCCGGGGAAAGTGCGTATCAAACATCACTACAGATACGCGCAGTCTCAGTGAAAATGCTGTGTTTTTTGCCCTGGCGGGGGAGCGGTTTGATGGCCACGGGTTTGTAGAGCAGGCGATCGCAGCAGGAGCGATCGCCGTCGTGGTAGAGCAGGGCAAGGTGCTGCCCCACCTCCCCTGCCTGCCTGTGGCCGATACCCTAGGGGCTTACCAAGCCCTGGGCCACTGGTGGCGCACCCAGCAGTCGGCTCGCATTGTCGCGATTACCGGTTCGGTGGGTAAAACCACTACCAAAGAGCTGATTGCCGCCGCGTTGTCCACCCATGGCCCAGTCCACAAAACCCAGGCCAACTACAACAACGACATCGGCGTACCCAAAACTCTTTTGCAGCTGCAGCCCAGCCACGCCTTTGGGGTGGTCGAAATGGGCATGCGCGGGCCGGGAGAAATCGCCCGTTTGGCCCGCATTGCGGTGCCCGACGTGGCGGTGATTACCAACGTGGGTACGGCTCACATTGGCCGGCTGGGCTCGGAGCAGGCGATCGCCGACGCCAAGTGCGAGCTGCTGGCCGAGCTGCCCGCCGGGGGCACCGCCGTGCTCAACCACGACAATGCCCGGCTGATGGCCACCGCCAGCGCTGTGTGGTCAGGGCGCACCCTCACCTTTGGCCTAGAGGGTGGCGATGTGCAGGGGCACCTAGTAGACAGCCACACCCTGGAGGTGCAGGGGGTGAAGCTGCCGCTGCCGCTGCCCGGTCGCCACAACGCCCTCAACTGGCTGGCGACGATCGCCGTCATGCAGGCCCTCGACCTCGACTGGCGGGTTCTCAGCCAGGGCGTTGCCGTCGATCTGCCCAGCGGTCGCGCCCAGCAAATTCTTCTGCCCAATGATATTTTGCTGCTCGATGAGACCTACAACGCCGGAGCAGAGTCGATGCTGGCGGCCCTGCATTTGCTAGCTGAAACCCCTGGCCAGCGCCACATTGCCGTGCTGGGCACCATGAAAGAACTGGGCGAGCAATCGATCGACCTGCACCGTCGGGTGGGCCAGGGGGTGAGTCAGCTCGGGCTAGATGCCCTGCTCACCCTGGCTGACCCCGGCGAGGCGATTGCCCTGGCAGAGGGCGCGGCGGGGGTGAGCACTACCGCCTTCACCGATCCTGCCGCGCTGACCCAGCACCTATTGGACATCGTGCAGCCGGGCGATCGCATTCTGCTCAAAGCCTCGCGCTCCGTCGCCCTCGACCAGGTGGTCGATCAGCTATCTAGCGCTCTCAAGGGCCAGATCGAGTAGCGCGGCGATCACTGACATCCAGCACCCAATCTCTAGCAGTTAGAGCATTGGGTATTAGAACGAGTCGTACTCTGCCGCCGGGTTCATGGGGTCGGGGGCAAAGGCCAGCCACAGCGGAAATTGCAGCAGCGCCAGGCTAATCACCGACTCGGCCTCGTCGACCACGATAAAGGGCAGACCGTTGTCGGCAGTGATGCGATCGGCCCGCTGGGCCAGCGGCTCAGGGGCATCAAACAGCATCACCCCCTGGCCAGTGCCAAAGTCGGCCCGAGAGATGCCCAGGCAGTCTTGCAGGCCCCGTCGCCACTCGCCCAGGCGCTCAGGGCTGTTGGAGAGCACCAGGGTGCGCAGGCGATTGCCATAGAGGGCGTATAAGATCGACACCGCTGACGAGGCCACCAGCACGTTTTGCAGGCGACTGCCCATGCTCTTGACTGCCCCGCGCCCCCCCTGGGTAAACAACCAGTTCGAGACCCGCTCAGCGTGAATTGGCTCAAAGGTGCGGCGCAGCTGCCACAGGGGGCCGTAGTAGTCGGGCCGCATACGGTACTGGTCGAGCAGGCTGCGAATGCGATCGGTCTGGTCTTCAAAGGTGCTGGAGGCAAAGGCGGGCTGGGCAGACTCAGCGCCCCGGCGAGGGGGGCGATTCGCAGACCGAGTATCTGCCCTGGAGTCGCCCCTGTCTTCAGGCTCTTGGGGCTTTTTGGCCCGAGTCGGAGCCAGATCGAGCTGCTCCGCCGCCACCGCCAGGTCTTGCAGGCTGCCCACCAGATAGTCTTTGAAGCCCTGCACCCGCACGGCCAGGTCTTGGGAGGCACCCGCAAAGCTGGTCTTCATTTCGGCTTGAATACGCTCTTGGCGGCGCTCTAGCGCTTCGATTTCGTTTTGCAGGGTGCGCTTACGCTGCTCTAGATCCGCCGTGCCCTGTTGCACCATGCGGCCAACGTCGGTCTGAATTTTTTGAAACTGGTCTTGGGTCAGGCGGTTATAGGTCGATTGCAGATCGGCAATGCTGCGCTTGAGGTCAGTTTCTTGCTGGCGCAGCGTATCAATGCGCGTGCTCCAGTCTGACTTCAGGCCCGTTGAGTCAGCGGCTCCTGTGGTGGCATCGCCTCCGCTGCCCCCCTGGCCCAGACCTGATTTTGATAGCTCCTCTGCGGTCATAACGGCTCCCATAGACCCTGTTGTCAGACTATCAGATGCCGACCAGGTTCGCCCCGGCAGCGGTCTTACTCAGAATCTTTCGCCGAATCTTTCGCCGAATCTCTCGCCGAATCTCCCGCTGAAGGGCAGTGGGTTTCTAGGCAGGCACGCAGTTCTGTGGGGCCGAACAAGATGGGCAAAAAGTGAATACTATTAACTTCGCGGAAGTAAAACAAAATCGGCACCGGCCCCCAAAAAATCTCCCAGTGCTGCCACTCAGCGTAGGGAAAGGTGCGAATCAGGGTATCGCCCCGGTATATGTCTAGGGCGGTGTTGGTAAATCTCAGGGTGAGGATAATTGCCTGCACCAGCAAAAACACCCCGAAGATACCGACGATGCCCCCCAGCCAGAGGTTGAGAAATGCCAGAGGTACTGCCAGCCCGATTACCGCCAGGGGAATGCGGTAGCTAGAGGGCAAGTCGGTGTAGGTTGCGGTCGGAGTAGACGTCACAGTGTCGGGAGGCAATTAGTTGGGCAGCATGTCTAAAGTATAGAAGAATCCAGCCGGGCAGCCAGGGGGCTAAATGCCTGGATCAACCAGCAAAAGCGTTGATATTGTCTAATCTGCTGGGTCAGGCGTTGACATGATGGAGATATATCTGGTGCCCCGCTTGTCTTCTCTGAGTTCAAAATCTAGAACCAATCTTTTGTAGTCGGGGAATTCGGTCAGTTTGTGCTCGATAAAGTCATTCAAGATGATTCTGGTGTCTTCACCTAGCCGATCATCAGAAAATCCTGCACAGATTGCAGCCACAGCTTTCTCTACTTCTAGCTGACGAGTACCCTCAGGCATGAGGGCCAGATTCCAGCCAAAAATAGCGATCGCAAACAGCTTTTTCCGTGCTTTTGGGGTGGTGGCCACATCTAGAAAAGGGGTGACAAAGTCCTCAATCACCTCAGACATTTTGACCTGTCCTTCGGGTTCGACGACGACTTCGCTGCCGCCTTTTCCCCACTGCCCTTGGGTAAACCGTTGAGCTAGGGCGTCTGAGGTAGCCCGTTGCTGCTGCTGCCGCTGCTCTAGATTCAGCAGATCTTTGAAACCCTTGGATTTTTTCGCCATGCCTAACTCCGTATCTGCGACGGACGCTCTCATGGTAGCGATCCTAGCCTATGCCGTAGATTTGACAAAATCTATGGCCGTTTAACAGTCAAACTACAGAATCCACGAAGTCTCCCGTTTGCCTTTGCGTTCTAGAAATTGCTCATGACGGCGCTGCCTGTGCCCTGAAACATCACCCAGGAGAGAAAGAAATTGCTGATAAAAATTGCCAGCATCGCCGTCACTACCGCAGTGGTAGTGGACTGCCCCACCCCCTTAGCTCCACCGGTAGTGGTTAGCCCCCAGCTGGTGCCGATGACGGCGATCAGAATGCCAAAGAAAAATGCCTTGATCAGCGAACTGACCAAATCCCAAACGGATAGAAAATTTTTGGCTGAGTCTAAAAAGACTGAATAGGGAATGTCGTACTGGCTAGTGGCAATTAGCAGGCCCCCGGTCATGCCGGTGATAAACGACAGCACGTTGAGCAAAGGCAGCATCAGAGCACAGGCAATCACCCTCGGAATTACCAGGTAGTCGATGGGGTCGGTTTTGAGAATTTGTAGCGCATCAATTTGCTCGGTCACGCGCATGGTGCCGATTTCAGCGGCAAAGGCTGACCCCACCCGTCCGGCAATGATTACCGCCGTCAGCACTGGCCCCAGTTCCCTAGCCAGGGTGAGGGCCAGCACGCCACCCACCGCTGTGCCGGCCCCGAAGCTGAGAAATTCTCGTGTGACTTGAATGGTGAAGACCATACCCACAAAGGCAGCGGTAATCAGCGCGATCAGCAGCGATTCTGGCCCCACTGCCGCCATCTGCTCTAGGGTGTTGCGCCGATGCAAGGGGCGAGAAATCAGGTGTATGACTACCTGGCCCGCCAAGAAGGTTGCCGCTAGAGCCCGCTGGCTCCACTGCTTTAGGCTTGAGCTATCGATTACCTGTGCCAATGCCCAACCTCTCCCAGAACAATACTGATGAAACCAGTCGGCATAGGTCGCGTCTAGACCCTGCGCCTGCACCTTGCGCTTAGCCCTGCGCCTGAAATTCGCTTCTAAGCACTACGTCTAGAGGTCGGGTTTAGATTGCCAACCCTCTGGGTTAAACACCGCTGAGCTGCGATCGCATCCTTCAACCCGCTTCTCAACCCAGAAGGGCACTACTTCCAGCATTATCGCAAACTAGCGGCTATTGGGACTTTACCCAGGATCTGAGGCTTTTGACAACTGCCCCACGGCTGGCCATCGCCCTAGGGTTAACGCCCCAGAGTCGGGGCCTGAGTCAAGCATATGGTCATTGCCCGCAAGACTCCACTATCCTGAAGGTCGGAGCCTAGCCCCTCAGGCTCATGATGTCGTTAGCCACGTCTCCCGCAGTAACGTTTCCCAGTGTTTGAGTGCAGCCTATGACTGGAAGATTGCAGACCGCCCGAGGTTTCTTTGCAGGCCGCCTGCGCCCGACGTTGATAGGCCTGGTGGCCCTGGTCAGCCTTTGGCTGTGGTGGCCGATCGCCCCAGCGGCAGCGCGCCAGCCGCTGCAGACGGCCCAGGCCGTTCAGCCCTACCTAGATCGCGTAGCCGAAGCGATCACCGAATTCACCCTCGACAATGGCATGAAGTTCATCGTCATGGAGCGGCACCAGGCTCCAGTGGTGTCATTTATGATTCACGCCAACGTGGGCGCGGTTGATGAAACCGACGGCAAAACCGGCGTGGCCCACTACTTAGAGCACCTGGCCTTCAAGGGCACCAGCCGCATTGGCACCAAAGACTTTGGGGCCGAACAGCAGGCAATGGCCAAGCTAGATGCGGTATTTGACGAATTCTTGACCGCTCAGGCGGCGGGCGACCAGGCTCAGGCGGGCGAGCTTCAGGCAGAGCTAAAGGCTTTGCAGCAGGAGGCGGCCAGCTTTATTGAGCAAAACCAGTACGGCCAGATTATTCAGCAGGCCGGGGGGGTGGGCCTCAACGCCACCACCTCTGCCGACGAAACCCGCTATTTCTACAGCCTGCCCGCCAATCGGCTGGAGCTGTGGATGTCGCTTGAGTCTGATCGGTTTTTAGACCCGGTGTTTCGGGAGTTTTACGAAGAAAAAGACGTCATTCTCGAAGAACGCCGCATGCGGGTCGATAACTCCCCCATTGGCACCATGATTGAGAAATTCTTGGAGGAGGCCTTTGTCAGCCACCCCTATCGCCGCCCGGTAATTGGCTACCAAGACGACCTGTTCGTGGCCACCCGCGACGACATCCAAGCGTTTTACGATATGTACTACGGCCCCGGCAACCTGACCGCTGTGGTGGTAGGTGACGTAGACCCCGCCGAGGTGCAGCGGATGGCAGAGGTGTACTTTGGCCGCTACCAGTCTAGGGCGGTGCCGCCGCAGCCGGTGATCGACGAGCCCGCCCAAGCGGCCCCGCGAGAATTTACCCTCACCCTACCATCAGAACCCTGGTACTTAGAAGGCTACCACCGCCCTAGCCTGACCCACCCCGACCACGTTATCTACGGCATGATTGACAGCATGCTGGTGGGTGGTCGCACCTCCAGACTCTACAAAACCCTGGTGGACGAGGCCCAGGTGGCCCTTGACATCGGCAGCTTGAATGGGTTTCCGGGCGATCGCTACGACAATATTTTCTTGATCTACGGGCTGACCGCCCCTGGCCACACCCCCGAGGAAATTGGCGACCTCTTTGCTCAGGAACTCCGGCGACTCCAGCAAGAACCGGTCAGCTCTCAGGAGCTAGACCGCATTAAAACCCAGGCCCGCGCCGGGCTGCTGCAAAGACTGGCCTCTAACAGCGGTATGGCCTCCCTGCTGGCCGAGTACCAGGCCAAAACCGGCGACTGGCGCAACCTCTTTAGCGAGCTAAAGGCCATTGAGGCGGTCTCGGGAGCAGACATTCAGCGGGTGGCTCAGACCCTATTTCAGCCCACCCACCGCACCGTAGGCAAGCTGTTGCCCGCCCCCTCGGGCCCCTAGGCCAGCTAGAGAGACCGGATAGGGCTAGCCCCCCCGAGCAGTAAAACAGACCCGATTCGAGACGTACGGTAGTGAAACGCACAGTGATGAACGCGAATAGATGGTTTTTGGGTATCCGTCGAACCCTGCGGCGGGGAATAATGCCGATGCTGGCCCTGGCGGGGCTGTTGGGGGTGCTGCTGCTGGCCTGGCAGGCACCGGCCAGCGCGCTGACCCCGCGCTTCTATAGCGAGCTAGAGTTTTCCCCCCTGCGGGACATTCAGATTCCAGACTATGAGCGCTACGAGCTGCCCAATGGGTTGGTGGTATACCTGCTCGAAGATCACGAATTGCCCCTGGTCAGCGGCAGCGCCAGCTTTCGCACCGGGGGACGGTTTGAGCCAGCCGACAAAGTCGGGCTGGCCAGCCTGACCGGCGATGCCATGCGTCTGGGGGGCACCACCGATCTGGATGGTGATGCCCTCAACGAGGCTCTAGAACAGCGGGCGGCATCGATTGAAACGGGCATTGACACCAGCGAAGGCAGCGCCAGCTTTAGCGCGCTGACCGAAGACACCGAGGCGGTGTTTGGCCTGTTTGCCGACGTGGTTCAGCGGCCTGCCTTTGCCGCAGATAAGGTAGACCTGCTCAGGCGGCAGTACAGCGGCAGCATTGCCCGCCGCAACGACAGCCCCGATGGCATCACCAGCCGTGAGTTTCGCAAGCTGGTGTATGGTGCCGACAGCCCCTACGCCCGCACGGCCGAGTATGCCACCCTAGGGGCCATTAGTGAGGCCGATATTCAGCAGTTTTATCAGGCTTCAATTCGCCCGGAGCAGACCATTTTGGGCATTGTGGGCGACTTTGACAGCGCCCAGATGAAGCAGTGGATTGCTGCCTACTTCGGCGACTGGCAGCAGTCGGGCGCTGGGCTAGATGAAGAGCTGCCGTCGGTGGAGCAGGCGCGGGCCGGGGTATTTGTGGTGTCGCAACCCCAGCTCACCCAAAGCTACGTTCAGATGGGGCACATTGGGGGGCGGCTTGACTACCCCGACCACGCCGCCCTGGCGGTAATGAATGAGGTGCTCAACGGCTTTGGCGGACGGCTGTTTAACGAGGTGCGATCGCGCCAGGGGCTAGCCTACTCGGTCTATGCCTTCTGGGCACCCCGCTACGACTATCCGGGGTTGTTCATCGGCGGGGGCCAAACCCGCTCTGAGGCCACGGTGCCCTTTATTCGCTCAACCCTGGGTGAGATTAACCGCATGCGCACCAGCCCTGTCACCGATGCGGAACTGGCCCAGGCCCAGGATGCGGTGCTCAACAGCTTTGTGTTTAACTTCCAAAGCCCTAGCCAAACTCTGGCCCGGCTGATGCGCTACGAATACTACGATTACCCGCAGGATTTTGTCTTTCAGTTTCAAGACCAGGTACGCGAAACCACGGTCCAGGCGATTTTGGCGGCGGCCCAGGCCCGGCTGGCCCCAGAGCAGCTGGTGATTTTGGTGGTGGGCAACCCCGATGACATTCAGCCGGGGCTAGACTCTCTGGCCCCCAATACCGCTGTTAACCCGGTGGATATCGCCATTCCCCAGCCTGGAGCCTAAGAAATAATCCTAAAGAATCAAGATTCGGTGTCGTCGTCGCTGGAGGAGATTTCTCCGGCGGTGGCAAACCAGTCGCCGGGCAGCACGCGGGTGGTGTCTTCACCGGCCTCGGGTTCGTCTAGGTCGTCGGTGGCGACGCTATCGATGCTCATACCGTAGGCCGGCTGACTATGGTACCCACCCCCAGCTGAGTTAGGCATTGCGTCGGCGTGGGGCTGCGATCGCACCAGTCCTTCAACCCCAGCTAGGTCAGCCAGCACCTCTTCGGCCCGCTGGTAGCGATCGGTGAAATCGTAAAGCACCAGTCGGGTCAGAATATCCCCAAGGGCGGGGTCGACGTGGGGAGCCTCGTGTCGCCACAGCAGTTCGCCGTTGACATCGCGGCGCAGGGCGTAGGCGGGCACGCCGGTCAGCGCCTCAACGGCGGTAACGCCTAGGGCATAGAGGTCGCTGCCAAACTTGGGCAGCCCCGCCGACTGCTCGCTGGGCATGTAGCCCTGGGTACCCACCCCAATGGTGGAGGTGGAGGTGAGCTGCACCCCCGTATCGGCCAGCTTGTTGGAAATCAACTTAACTGCGCCAAAGTCGATCAGCACCAGCTGCCCGTCTGACTGCCGCCGAATAAGGTTGGAGGGCTTGATATCGCGGTGAATCACCCCCTGGTCATGGACAAAGGCGATCACCGGCAGCAGCCCCAGCAGCAGGTCGAGCACGTAGGTCTGGGGCAGGGGACGGCGAGCGGCCAGCTCATCCTTGAGCAGGCTGCCGTCAATCATTTCTTCGACCAAATAGAAAGAGCTCTGGGCCTCAAAGTAGGCCAGCAGTCGAGGAATCTGGGGGTGGTGGCCCAGTTTTTCTAAGGTTTCGGCTTCTCCCTCAAAAAAGCGCCGACCCAGGCGGTGCGCCCTGGGGTCGTTGCTGATAATCCGCAGCTGCTTGACCACGCAGATGGGCGAGCCGGGGCGCTGGGTGTCTTCGGCCACATAGGTTTCGCCAAAGCCCCCTGACCCCAGCAGGCGCACAACCCGGTAGCGGTTGGCCAGCAGCAGGCCGATCACCTCGGCCTCCCGCAGCTTCAGCAGGTCGTGCAGGTCGTCCTGCTGGCTAATGATCTCCTGCACAATGGGGGAGGTAACGTACTGCTCTAGGGTTTGGCGCAGGCGCTGCTTGCGCAGCTGCTCGGTGACAATATCGGCCACGATGTAGGTGTTGCCCAGCACCATTAGCCCAACAATGGGTGCCCCGGTGGGCAGCAGCACCCCGGCCCCGGCGAAGACCCCATAGCTGAGCCAAAACCAGCCGCCCAGGGTAGCCAGCGTCCACCCCAGGCGGGCCACCGGGCGGTTAAACCGCCGCAGCAAGAGCACAAACCCGGCGCCGCCGACCATCACCAGCAGCCCCCGCAGCCAGGGGTTGGGCAGCCCCTGGCGCAGCGACTGGCCACTGCGCAGGTTGGCCATGTCGTTGGCTAAAATCTCGACCCCGGCCATGGTCTCAGGGTACAGCAGCGTCTCTGAGAACGGGGCCTGGTGAAAGTCTTGCAAAAACTTAGCGGTGGCCCCAACCAGCACAATTTTGTCTTGAAAGTAGCGCCCCTCGTCGAGGTGGTTGGCCCAGGGGTCAGGGTCGAGCACGTACCAAAAGGGCAGGTGGCTAAAGCTGCGGGTTGGCCCGTAGAAGTTGATGAAGTCTCCCCGGTAGGGAGGGTGCTCGATCCGAGCCGCCTCTAGGGCGGCTTCGGCGAAGGACTGGGTGGTGGTGACGTCGCTGGGCAGGCTGCTGACGGCATCGATGTCGGCCAGGCTGGCGTCAAGGCCGTTAAGATAAGCCCGCCCGTGGCGGTGAATGCGGCCGTCTGGCTCAATGGGAAAGTTGATATTGCCGGTGAGCACGGGGGTGTCGCGCAGCTGGGGTAGGGGCAGGGTGGGGCGAATCAAGGATCCCTGGCGCAGCTGGGCGTCATCTACGGAGGTGGCCAGCACCACGCGATCGCCGTAGCGAGCCAGCACATCGGCCAGGGCCTGGTCGTCGGCGGGGCCATAGCTGCTGTCGGAGAACATCAGAATATCTAATACCACCGCCCTGGCTCCGGCCTCTAGCAGGCGCTCAATGGCGATCGCATAGGCACGGCGCTGCCAGGGGCTACCGGCAATGGGGGCCAGGTAGCTGTACTGCTCGGGGTCGGTGCGGTAGTATTCGGCCTGGCCAAAGGACTCGTCATCCATGGCCAAGATAACAATGTCGTCGGGGGCCGTGACCGGGCCGCGAATTTCAAAAAACAGGGTTTGCAGTCGCCGCTCGGCCATCTGCACCGGCACCGAGTCGGTGGCCACGTGGGCCGCCACAAAAGCTAGCCACAGCCCCGCCAGCGAGAGCTTAACCCAGTCGCGCTTGATCTGCTTTTGCACCCATTCTGTAACCTGGTAGCCAGTGGAGAGGGCAGCGGTCTTGGTGTTGGGTGACGGCGTCATGGGCGATCGCGGGGCGAAGGGGGCATTCTCTGGGGCATTCTCTGGAGCAACCCCTAGCTTAGTCACCAAATTGCCCTGGCGGGGGCAGAGTTTACGGAATCTTAGCTGCGGCCCCTGGGGGCTAAGAGCACTCCCCTACACAACTAAACTAAACGGTTTGGTTAAAAGCGTCAATTCTCCCCTAACATTGAAGCTAAGGAGTTGAGGCCATCTACGACGCTTTATAGCTATGGCAGAGGCAAGCTAGGGCGATGCTGTGCTCTGCGGGGGAGTGCTATACATTTAATTAGCTTGGTTAAGAGGAGCTTTAACGCGTGGTTCAAAGTCCGCCGGTGCTGAACGACAAAGCGGTGCAAATTTTGCAGGGGGCGATGCAAGAGTTTCTGCAAAATGGCTACGCTGGCACCAGCATGGACAAAGTCGCCGCCACCGCCGGGGTCTCTAAGCCCACGGTCTACAACTATTTCAAAGATAAAGAGGGGCTGTTTCGGGCGCTGATTCAGTACGTGGCCCAGGCCCGATGTGCGCAGGTGATGGGCGATGGCTGTTTGGCAGGTCGCCCCGAGGAAGTGCTGCGTCGGTTGATTACCAACGCGATTGAAAGCGAGCTGCACGACATTGATTATCAAAATTTTGTGCGCCTGGTGGCGGGCGAGTCGGGGCGGTTTCCGCAGCTGGCCCAGGCGTTTGTGGAATATCTGACCAAACCAGCCGCTGACCAGCTGAGCGACTATCTCAAAACCTGCCCCGAGCTAAACCTGCCCGACCCGGAGGCCACGGCGCGGATAGTGCTGGGGGCGACGATATTTTTTATCATGACCCAGAGCGTGATGCACGGCGAACATATTATGCCGATGGATCCGCAGCGGCTGGTGGATAGCCTGGTGGGTCTGGTGATGCGATCGCAGGCCGCCTAAAGTTCTCAATCACGTCTCAATCACGTCTCAACTACTGTGGAATAGCCCTATGCCAGCCCTCGTTACCCAGTTCAAGCTTTTTTGTATGGCCAGCCTGGCCAGCCTGGCCCTGATGTCCGCTCCCGCCTATGCCGACGGGCTCCTGGTTGAGGCCGATCTGATCGACAATGGCGGCACAGCCATCGGTACGGTGCAGGTCGAGCAGGGCCATAAAGGTGTACTAATAAACCTCAAGGCCAAAGACCTGCCCCCCGGCTACCACGGCATGCACTTTCACTCCGTGGGCGACTGCTCTGATTTAGCAGCCTTCAAATCGGCGGGCGGGCATGTGAACCCCTTTGATCAACCCCACGGATTTCGCAACCCCAATGGCCCCCACGAAGGCAACTTGCCCAACCTGGTGGTTGCTGCCGATGGCACCGTTGACGTAGAGCTGTACAGCGACATGGTTGCCCTAGACTCGGGGGCCGCCAAGCTGCTCGATGCCGACGGCACGGCGCTGATTATTCACACCGATAAAGACGACCACTATTCGCAACCCATTGGTGGGTCTGGCGGGCGCATTGCCTGTGCCGTGCTTCCTGCGCCGTGATTAGGTAATCAACCAAAGGGGAATGTCACTGAATTAAGGCTGGTGGGCAGTGCCCACCCTACTACCAGTGTTAGCCTCCTCGAAGGCTAGCTATATTAACTTGGCGGATGGCTAGCACAAGACTCAGTTGCTTTTCTTGCTAGGTTAGAACCGCTGGATACCAGAAGGATGCCATGACTCTATAATGTCCAGGCTAGTACTGATTGCATATCGATATTTTTCAGCAATGGCTGTGTTACCTTTTTCAAGATGAATAACATCTCTGTTTGAATCTAAGATCATAGAAAGGATAGCTTCATCCTGGGAACTGTATGCATTCAGAGGAGCTATCGTTATTACATAGTAAGCTCCGTAGTCTGTTTGAGCCCTGAATACGCCGATAATTTCTCTTCCTTCTCCTAAGGTGAATACAGAGGGGCTGTTAGAACTAAGGCAGAAACCTGAATCGTAAACGCGCTCCATAGCTGTGCAATCTTCTCTAGTCGCGAATTGAGCCTGCGCAGGGGGCACAAGACCCAGCAGCAGAAAACTAAACAGTAAGAATTGCTTCATGGGATGGATTCTCCTAAAGCACAGGAAAACTACGCTAAAACGCTTGTTAAAGCTTGCCACGATTAATGAGCTGGCGTGATTTTACTTTGGCTTATAGCAAGATTCATAATTATGAGAGTACCCATAACCCTTACTTAATAAAGGCTTCAGGCCTCTTGGTGTACTCCATATTTATGAAAACTGCTATATAGCAATCCTGCGTGAATCGTGAAAATCCGTAGGGCATACGCCCCGTCTGCACGGGCAAGATTATCGTGCCACCTGCATGAATCAATTCGGATTCCTGTAGCTTTTTCTAGTATTCCCTCTAAGGCCAAACTATTCTCCTGCCTCAGATCATCCCAGGTAGGCATCTCTCATCAATGCCCTATGTGTGCTTTACATTCCGTTGCATAAATCGAAAGTTCACGAATGTATAGAAAAATCCCCTGAGGTTAGGCGGGGGAGGCTCGCTAGGGAGTGCAATCGTCTATCCATATCGTTGACTGAGCCGCCGTTGAGGTCAATAGGTAGGATTTGCCCAACTCTGGCGCTTTAGCAGGATCGCTTGCCGAACCGAGCGAAATGCGGAATGCCCTAGAGGATCTAAGTTTATGCATTTTGCTATTGTTCCAACTTAATTCAAATCGATACCTAAATTCTTTTCTGAGCTCTTTGAGTCAGCTGAGGGCGATTTAGGTGAGCTGAGAATTGTCAGAGAAAGGTTCAGACTCAAATAAAGCCGATTTCAATGCCGTCTGTTCTAGCTGCCCCTTCCCAAGCCTTGGCTCCTATGACCATAATCCAAACAGCCGAAACACCCTGGGCACGAGGGCAACTGCGTAGACCCTGTTTGTTTAACAGTCGAGCCAGGTCCAGCGGGTAGGATTTCTATCCACAAAAATCGCCCCTGGACTGGGTTTGGCTCTATCCGCCCTAGACGAGTATTTTCCCCTATGGATCACCAGACTTTAAAGCTTTCTGTGTACGGGAAAGGGGGCATTGGTAAGTCCACCACCAGCTGCAACATCTCGGTGGCCCTGGCCAAGCGGGGCCGCAAAGTTTTGCAAATTGGCTGCGACCCCAAGCACGACAGCACCTTTACCCTGACCGGGTTTCTCATCCCCACCATCATCGACACCCTGCAAGAAAAAGACTTCCACTACGAAGACGTGTGGGCCGACGATGTGATTTATAAGGGCTACGGCGGGGTGAGCTGCGTGGAGGCGGGCGGCCCCCCGGCGGGCGCGGGCTGCGGCGGCTATGTAGTTGGCGAAACCGTCAAGCTGCTCAAAGAACTCAACGCCTTCGACGAGTACGACGTGATTCTCTTCGACGTGCTGGGCGATGTGGTCTGCGGCGGCTTTGCGGCCCCGCTGAACTACTCCGACTACTGCGTGATTGTCACCGACAACGGCTTTGACGCCCTGTTTGCCGCCAACCGCATCGCCGCCTCGGTGCGCGAAAAGGCCCGCACTCACCCCCTGCGCCTGGCGGGGCTGATCGGCAACCGCACCTCAAAGCGCGACCTGATCGATAAGTATATTGAGTCGGTACCCATGCCGGTGCTGGAGATTTTGCCGCTGATCGAAGACATTCGGATCTCGCGGGTGAAGGGCAAGACGGTGTTTGAGATGGCCGAGACCGACCCCGCCCTGGAGTCGGTGTGCCAGTACTACCTCAATATTGCCGACCAGATTCTCGCTCGGCCCGAGGGCGTAGTGCCCAGCGAAACCCCCGATCGCGAGCTGTTTAGCCTGCTGTCTGACTTCTACCTCAACCCCCCTGCGGACGCGCCCAAGCAGGAAGTAGACGAGATGGATCTGATGATGGTGTAACCTACCACCCCTCGTAGGGTGCATTCGCGAAGCAATGCACCATTCCCTCAATCGAGTTACCGGAAGGAGGTGATTATTTATCGCACAACCGGATCTCTGGCGTTGTGCATTCTAACGACAATTCAATACCTATGCTGCAAAAATCCCCCTTGATCAAGTTCTAATCCTGAGGCGCTGCATTATCATCGGTACGCGGCGGTGCAAACCTAACCGCTATCCACAGGCGATTTAGCAAAGAGTCAGGATTATGGCCTTTTTTGAGAACTTTACCCAAGTCATTCGCCAAAAATGGTTGGACTACGTGCAGGCCAACCGGGCCTGGTTGACGCTGCAAATGCAGCAGACCTCAGTGCGTACCCCCGATGGCGGTCGCCGTCCCTCCTCCTTTTTGGTGCTGGGGGTGGTGAATGCTCTAGAACCCAAGCTGTCGAACCTGATGGTGCCCTTCTACAAGCTCAACCCCGATGAGGACGCGCTGGTGGAGGTGCTGGGGCTCAACTTTGACCCCGAGATGGTGCTGGACAACCCCGACCACACCCAAACCATCGAGGCCAACGACGACCAGCCGCTTTTGTCCGATTCGCCCGATATTTAGACCTGTTAATAGAGCCATGGGGCAGCGGTTTTCTGGTTTAATCAATCTCTGGACATGAGGTTGGCGAAACCCGCCCGAGGCATCTGTGAACAGCAAACAACTGCGGCGATCGCTCAAGACAAAGTGGCTAACCTACTACCGCGACAACCGCGAGTGGATCGACAAATTGGGTATTTGGGTAACCAGTAGCGGGCACAGACGGCCCTCGTCGGGCTTTATTTTGGGGGCACTTGCCACCCTAGAACCCGACCTGACCAACCTGCTCCCCCTGGTGGTGGATTTAAGCAGCAACCCCGATCGCATTATTGCGGCCCTGGGTTTAGATATCAGCCCGGTGAAGGAGATAGCAGCGCTAGAGCAGGCCCACAAGATGTTGCCCGGTAGCGCTCAGGCCGAAGTTTCTCTCTCATCCCCTGAGACAGTCACCTCCGTCACGATCGATGCTCCCCCACCGCTCTCCCCCGCCCACGACGATGAAGCCTGCTCCGGTGCAGGCGGTAGGGAGAACGATCGACCCAGGCCATAAGTCTTTCACTAGGGAGATACCCCGACGATGACTCTGGCCCCAGCTCAACCCCAACCCTCTGCCCTCGAATTTGACTGCGACACCGGCAACTACCACACCTTTTGCCCGATCAGCTGCGTGGCGTGGCTGTACCAAAAAATCGAAGACAGCTTTTTCTTAGTCATTGGCACCAAGACCTGCGGCTACTTTTTGCAAAACGCCATGGGGGTGATGATTTTTGCCGAACCCCGCTACGCCATGGCCGAGCTAGAGGAGGCCGACATCTCGGCCCAGCTCAACGATTATGAGGACTAAAAAGACTGTGTGAGAGCATTAAGCGCGATCGCAACCCCTCCGTCATCGTCTGGATTGGCACCTGCACCACCGAGATCATCAAAATGGATCTCGAAGGGCTAGCCCCCCGCCTCGAAGCTGAAATCGGCATCCCCATTGTCGTCGCCCGCGCCAACGGCCTCGACTACGCCTTTACCCAGGGCGAAGACACCGTGCTGGCCGCCATGGCCCAGCGCTGCCCCACCGAGGAAGAAGCCGCCGCCAAGCAGACCGCTGCCGCTAAGGTCGAACCCAAAGAAGGGCAAGGCGGCATTCAAAAGCTGCTGGGCCTGGGCCGCAAGAAAGAAGAGGAGGCCCCTGACACCGACGCCGCAGACACCCCCTACCACGACCACCCGCCCCTGGTGCTGTTTGGCTAGGTGCCCGACCCCATCGTCACCCAGATGACCCTGGAGCTGAAAAAGCAGGGCATCAAGGTCGATGGCTGGCTGCCCGCCAAGCTCTACACCGACCTGCCCGTGGTTGACGAAGGCTACTACGTCGCCGGCATCAACCCCTCCCTCTCGCGCACCGCCACCACGCTGATGCGCCGCCGCAAGTGCAAACTCATCGGTGCCCCCTTCCCCATCGGCCCCGACGGCACCCGCGCCTGGATTGAGAAAATCTGCTCAGTCTTCAACATCGAGCCCCAGGGAATGGCGGAGCGCGAAGCCAAAATTTGGGAATCGGTAGAAGACTACCTCGAAATTATTCGCGGCAAGTCGGTCTACTTCATGGGCGACAACCTGCTCGAGATCTCCCTGGCCCGCTTTCTCACCCGCTGCGGCATGACGGTGCAAGAAATCGGCATTCCCTACATGGATAAGCGCTACCAGGCGGCGGAGCTGGCCCTGCTAGAGAAAACCTGCAACGAAATGGGCACGCCCCTGCCCAAAATCACCGAAAAGCCCGACAACTACAACCAGATCATCCGCATCCAAGAGCTGCACCCGGATCTGGTGATTACAGGCATGGCCCACGCGAATCCGCTGGAGGCGCGCGGCATCAACACCAAGTGGTCGGTGGAGTTTACCTTCGCCCAAATCCATGGCTTCGGCAACACCCGCGACATTCTAGAGCTGGTGACGCGCCCGCTGCGCCGCAACAACAGCCTCAAAGACCTCGGCTGGGAGAAGCTGGTCAAGGAAAAAGCGAAAGTGTAAGTAGCCTGAGATCCCAGGGTTCTTAAAGAACCCTGGGATCTCTCTCCAGCAAGCATTTCGCCTATAAGACTCTTCCGTCCAGATCCCAGGGTTTTTGAAAAACCCTGGGATCTTTCTGCACCAAACATTCTGATAATCATAGGGAACTCTAAAAGCGGCTCTCCTCACCTCGATCAGCTATGCCGCGCCGAAAAGTAGCCTTCTTGCCAGGGCACTACTACCACCTCTACAACCGGGGCAATAATCATCAGACTATCTTCTTTGAGCGTGAGAATTACCTGTTCTTTCTGAGGCAGTTTCGGCACCATGTGGCAGTAGAAACCGCTGATGTTCTGGCCTATTGCCTGATGCCAAACCACTACCATTTCCTAGTTCATCTGCGAGGTAAGGATTTGTCAGAGAAGATGGGGCGGCTTTCGCTGTCATACACAAAGGCGATCAACAAGCGATTTCAGCGCTCTGGGGTCTTATTCCAGGGGCCATTTCAGTCGCTCCATGTGGATGAAGCGGCGTATCTGCTAAATCTGTCTCGGTACATCCATCTGAACCCGGTGAAGGCTGGGCTGGTGCAGAGAGCGGAAGATTGGGAGTTTTCCAGCTACCAGGAGTATGTTGAACTGCGTCGGGGAACGCTGCCTCAGTATCGAGCGTTGCAACAGCAGGTGGATGGATCAACAGCCTATCAAGCCTTTGTGGAATCTGAGGCTGTTTTAATGCCGATGGCGATACGGAGTCTGATGCTTGATGAATAACGAGCCAGATCCCAGGGTTCTTAAAGCACCCTGGGATCTTTCCACAGCAAGCATTTCACCTACATTGAGAGACTCCTCTATCCAGATCCCAGGATTTTTGAAAAACCCTGGGATCTTTAGATGGCGCTCAGATCGCCGCTGATCGCACCCCTGAAGCACCTTCTTTTGACAGTGATCGCCCTCCAGCACACACAGCGTCAGCGTCGGCTGTTTGAGGGTGCCAATGTAGTCGCGGAATTGATTAGCTCTCTATCAATGGAGTTCGTTATTGGGGTTGGTCGCTGTAGCGCTCAATGAAGTCGAGAGCGATCAGGAGTTTGAACTGAAGTGAACCATAGGAGCAGATCTGGGAATAAGGCCGCTTAGTCGAGATCACAATCTCCGCAAAGAGCACTACCTCTCCACATCTGGCAACTGCACCTAGGACAATCAACCCAGCTATCCAAAGAATTCAATTCATCCTCAACTCTTACGCGCAGCAGAAGCCCTTGAATAAAATCTTCATCGGGCTCAGATTCTTTACTTTGAGCATCAAGCAGGCTTAGTTCACGCAGGTTCATGAGGGTTTCCTTTCCATAGGCGACTCAGTGTCTAGATCAGATCAGTGTCCTGTTCTGATCTAGACATGCAATTAGGTATCAGAGGAGACATTAAGCGACAAAACTAATCGGGCGCGCAAAGACATCGCAGCGATAGCGACCGTGCTGTTTGACTTGATGAGCAAGTTTGACAACCAAAGTGCCTTGATCTGCGGGGAGCTCTAAGATCCCGTGTTTCTTGAGGGTTTGACGAATCTCCTGAGACGAAAGCTCTACACCTGCAAGCATCCGCAATAGATCACTAGCCTCAGTTGTCCGTAAGCATTGCTTCAGGGGGAACTCAGCTCCTGATAGGTTCAGGGAAGGTTGAGATTGTGATCGACGGCTTGCCATAATATATCTCCGACGTTTACTCAGGGTTAACAAATGACCGATATTGTCCAGTATAGATAAGGCGTCGCGAAAGTGTCAACCCTGAGTATAAAATTTTCTGCTGGTGTGTCTTACTGGAAGATTTCCTTGTCAAGTATCTCCCCTGAGTGCTATTATTGTTGCGCAATGTCACCTGTGAGTGTACACTTATAGATCTTGTGTACTATAAATTAGATGGGATCAATATAGGTGTCGTATGTCTGAACAGCAAAGCTTAGGCTCTTACTTGAGGGATTCACGAAAGAGGAAGAAGATTTCGATGCGTGCTCTCGCTAGAGATGCAGAAATATCTGTTGCTTATATATCTAAAATTGAGCAAAATGACGCAAATCCAACCATTGATGTGTTGGAAAGAATTGCAAATGCTTTAGAGGTGCCTGTTAGTGATCTGGCACTGTTTATCCGAAACAAAAACTCTAATTCAACTACCAATTTTAATGACATGCCTGAAAGCTTAAAAAACTTTATTCAGGAAAATTCCTCTATTTATCCTCAGTTGGCAGATCCTGAATTTCATAGAACTTTGTCTGGAATTCGCTGGAGAGGAAAGTATCCTGAAAACAATAAGGAGTGGATGAATATTTTTTTGAGTATCTTAAATGTGCTTGAAAAGTAATGGAATATTTTGAGTTTTACGATAGAGATCCGGGCCTTCAAGATATAAGAATAGCCTTTTTGAACGCCGTCGAAGACTTTCATGAAAAGAGGGATTTCACAAGCAATTTTTTGCAAGTTGCCAACGAACTGGAGATATCTATCAGAGCTTCATGCGAAGAAGATTCTGGTGAGGAAGGGCGAGCTTTCACCCTAAATGGTCAAAGGATAATTCTTTTAAAGAGTGTACGTTCTGCAAAAAGAAGGGTGTTTACGGCATGGCATGAACTTAGTCATCATCTGTTTGAAATTCTAAGCGATGGGGATTTTAGAGCCTTTCTCGATGATTTAACATACGGTCATCCAGACTGGAGAAATAGCTGTGAAGAAGAACTGTGTTTTGAGAGCGCAGCATTGCTTCTTATGCCTACTCATGTTGTTAACAGCGTTACGGAAGAAAACGGATTTTCTCCTATATCAGTCTTTGTTTTATCTAAAAAGACTGGGGCGTCATACTCAGCAGCTATGCGGCGACTTATAAGAAGAAAAAGCATTGACTCTCATGGAGTTTTGATGCGTCCAGATGGACAGGTTTTAGATAGTTTTCAGTATGGGGGAAAGCGAGGTAAATATTGCGTTGGTTCAGGCTTTAAACTGGAAAGTTCTCACCCTCTTTTGTCCAGCCCTTTCCATCCTCTGAAAACAGAAAGGTTTGCCGCATCTGTACCGTTCAAAGGTGGTAACCGTAAGTGGATGAGTAAGTGCATGGCAGCAGTCGATCAAGAAGAAGATCGGGTAGTCGCCTTTTTCGTTGATGATTATCCTGTTGACAATAAAGACCAGCTATCACTATTTTGAGTACTTTTTTTGATCTTTAAGAAAATCAAGAATGACTTATTATCAACTCTAGAATACCGTTTTTTATTTTTGCTAATCCCGTGAGAGCTTACCTAGCATATGTCATGGTAGGTAATATTAATCCTCAACGATCTTACCTATATAGAGCCGCACAAACTCTTTAGCAGCCAAGGCATTCAGCGTTTTAAGCGCCTGGGTAATCTGGGCGATATTTTCAGCGCTGGGGTCAAGCCCGTGGTACCAGCGCCCCACGTTGGCGCGACTAATGCCCATCGTCACCGCCAACTTATTTTGGCTAATGCTGTAGATGTCTAAAACCTGCTTCAGTGCGTCGCTTGCCCTTCCCATGCCCTAATCCTGGCAGAGCTGCACACGAAGGTAAATGTCACACTTGTGGATACATTGCGCCTATGCTAATGTCTCACTTGTGACTACATTGCTTTGTATCCCCATGTCAGAAGAATTCATCCCCAACAGCGAAATCTACAGCGCCCCTCCCGGCAGCCCTGCCCCCACCCCGCCCAGCCGCGAACCCATCCTCATCACCATCATCGGCTCCGCCGTAGGCATTGACTTGGTGATTAAAATCCTCCATCGCCTCGGCTTTGCCGAAGCCCGAGCCTGGAGCAAACCCCAGATCGACCCCAAAACCAACAGACCCATGCGTGTGCTCACCAAATGGCTGCGCTACTGAGCCACCCCACTACAGCCACCCCAGACAAGCTTGCTACCATAGCCAGTACCACCCCACATTGCCCTCAACGCCGACAAAATTCCCCTAATTCAGGCACGACCATGAAAGTGGTTGAGCTAGTCATGGCCCAGCGGGCCTAGGGTTAGACATCGGAAGAATTTCAGCCGTGAATGAATGGAAGCCACCCCACAAGAACTCATCCTCTACGAAACAGAGAATGGTCATTGCCCATTCGTGAACTGGCTAGACAGTCTGCGAGACATTCGGGCAAGAGCTAGAATCAAAAAGCGGCTCGACCGAGTTGAACTAGGCAACCTGGGGGACATTCGCTCCGTTGGGGAGGGGGTATCAGAGCTAAAAATCGACTATGGCCCTGGCTACCGGGTTTACTATGCCGAAATTGGTAGCACCTTTGTTCTACTGCTCTGCGGCGGCGACAAAAGCACCCAAAGGCAAGATATCTTGAAAGCTCAGCAATATTGGATAGATTTCCAACGGAGGCAAGATGCACGCTTCTAGCAGTTATCACGCCTACTTAATCGAATCTCTTAAAGATCCAGTAGAGGCAGCAGCATACCTGGATGCCGTTTTAGAAGATGGCGAAATCGAACCGATGCTGTTAGCGCTTAAAAATGTTGCAGCAGCTCGGCGAGGGCTGGGGGAGAATTCAGACTCCTTTGAAGCCAGTTGGGAGACCTACTATCAAACGTTTTCCTGTGGCGAAGTTCCAGACATTCGCCTGATTTCGAACTTACTCCACGAACTAGGGCTCAAGCTTTCGATCACCGTTCGAGATGAGCAAGCCGCCTAGATTCACCAAGCCACCTTGCATTCCCTTGAGGTTGATCGCCAACAGGAGCCTAGCCGCCATATTTTCGGTAGATGATCGGGTGAAGGATGGCCGCTTTACGGAAGACCCCATCAGCGTCGATTTGATGGATGGTCGCTCGATTACAGTACCGTTAGTTTGGTATCCGCGACTGCTGCATGGATCGCCAGAACAGCTTGCCCAATGGGAAGTCTGTGGTGGTGGCTACGGCATCCACTGGGAAGCCCTAAACGAAGATCTGAGTACAGAGGGAATGCTGCGAGGCGCACCAGCCCCAGAGACAAGAGTGAGTTGATGGCATGTTTAAAGAGCTGGATGTCGTTACGCTTACCCGCGATAGTTCTGAGCATGGCTTACCGAAGGGAGTCGGGGTGCGATCGTTCATTGTTATACGGATGGGCAGACGTTTGAGGTGGAGTTTGTGGCTGAGTCGGGGGAGACTCTCGCCAAAAAAGCGCGTCATCGCCTGGAGATTGACTCGACCATGCAGCCACTGCCGTAGCGCCAGTACTATCCTAGCCTCTGAGAACTACGCCATAAAACCTGTGTGGGGCACCGTCTGGTGCCCCACACGGGTTTGGATAAAGGTGCTACTAAGGCTGGGAGGGTGGAGTTGCGGGTTGCTCAGGTTCGGTCTGGGGAGTTGGGGC
>QBMN01000038.1 GCA_003241845.1 Shackletoniella antarctica
GAGATCAAGACAGGTCTCTCCTAACCTAATGGATGATTATTTACTTGGGCTACTCCTAAGGACAGCCCCAGAGACAGATCCAGGAACAGAACCAGAGAAAAGCTCTGAATCAGCGATCGCCCCTCCAGCAGAATCTTCGGAGCAGACCGAACCTGCCGAAACCTCTGCCGAAGCGCCCCAAAGCGACTCAAAGCCTGGGGTGACACCGGAGCAACTACCGGCGATCGCTCCGACCGTTGACCCCCCCGCACTCGCCGCCGCTGAAGGCGCTGCTGTGGAGCCTGAAGCTTCCCCCGCTGAGGTACCCGCCCCTGAGGCAACCCCTGAGGAGGATCAGGCAGACGCCCCCTTGGGGTTTGACCGGGCAGATCTTCAGGACTTGACCCGAGCACCTCAGGCCAGTGAAACAGTTCCTGTAAAGCCCGCAACCGGCGATCTGCCAGCCCTCAGCGCCGAGCAGGGTTCAAGCGCTGAGGGCCACTCGCAAACGCAAGCCAGCGATCAGTAACGACTGTGGCGGTTGCTATCGTCACCCCAAACCAAAGGAGGGGATGCCAAGTTTGGCATCCCCTCCTTTGGTTTGGACAGATGTTCTGGACAGAGCATTCCATCTAAAAGACATCCGGGCCAGGGTGACTTCTGGAAAATAGTTTCTCAATGGTGGGCAGTGCCCACCCTACGGCGGCTGCTTTAGCAGACCTGAGCGAGGAGCCAGGGAGTTCACTCCCTGGTGGTCGTAGCCGAAGACCGGCAAATCATCACCGTTCTGGAGATTTTGCTGTATTCGATAGCCACCTTAACAGGGGTACCCTAGAGCCCAAAACCTACCCTACTGACTGAGGGAAGGGGCTTTGAGAACCGGCAGGGCGGCGAGCGGGGCTGACCCTTCGGTAACGGCTTCGCTGGCTACAAACACTTGACCCAGCCGCGCCGTCAGCTTTTGGGTGGTGGCGTCGTAGATCTGGGTCAGCATTTTGGGGTAAAAGCCAAAGCCAATGATGGGCACCAGCAGGCAGGCGATGACAAACACCTCGCGGGGCTCGGCATCGGCCAACACCTCATTCTCAATTAGCTCTTTATTCTCAGGGCCGTAGAAGATTTCCCGCAGCATTGACAGCAGGTAAATCGGGGTGAGAATAACGCCGATCGCCATGAAGATCACCGTAATTAGCCTAAAGGTAAAGCTGTAGGCATCGCTGGTGGCAAAGCCCACAAACACCATCAGCTCGGCCACAAAGCCGCTCATGCCCGGCAGCGCCAGCGACGCCAGCGAGCAGGTGGTAAACATGGCAAAGATCTTGGGCATCTTTTTGCCGATGCCGCCCATTTCATCTAAAACCAGGGTGTGGGTGCGATCGTAGGTGGCCCCCACCAAAAAGAACAGGCTGGCCCCAATCAACCCGTGGGAGATCATTTGCAGCACCGCGCCGCTCAGCCCCAGGTTGGTAAACGAGGCAATGCCGATCAGCACGAAGCCCATGTGCGAAATCGATGAGTAGGCAATCTTGCGCTTGAGGTTGCGCTGGGCAAAGGAGGTCAACGCTGCATAGACAATATTGATGCAGCCCAAAATCACCAGCACTGGGGCAAAGTAGGTGTGGGCGTCTGGCAGCATGCCCAGATTCATGCGCACCAGCGCGTAGCCGCCCATTTTCAGCAAAATGCCCGCCAGCAGCATGTGTACCGGGGCGGTCGCCTCGCCGTGGGCGTCGGGCAACCAGGTGTGCAGCGGAATAATCGGCAGCTTGACCGCGTAGGCAATCAAAAAAGCCCCATAGAGCAAAAGCTGTAGCTGCAAGGGATACGGTTTCTCCGCCAGGGCGGTCATGTCGAAGGTGATGGTGTCACCGTAGAAGGCCATCGCCAGCGCCGCCACCAAAATAAACAGCGACCCGCCCGCCGTGTAGAGAATGAACTTGGTCGCCGCGTAGAGTCGCTTTTTGCCGCCCCAGATCGACAGCAGCAGATACACCGGAATCAGCTCCAGCTCCCAAAACAGAAAGAACAGCAGCAGATCCTGCACGGCAAACACGCCGAGCTGGCCGGTGTACATGGCCAGCAGCAGAAAGTAAAAGAACTTAGGCTTGAGCGTCACCGGCCAGGCCGCCAGCGCCGCCAGGGTGGTGATAAACCCAGTCAGCAGCACCAGAGGCATAGATAGCCCGTCTACCCCCACCGACCACTTGAGGTCGAGCTGAGGCACCCAGGTGTAGCTTTCGACCATCTGTAGACCTGGCTGACTAAAGTCGTAGTTGAGGTAGAAGGCGGCCACAATCAACACAAAGTCGATCAGGCCCACCGAAAGGGCGTACCAGCGCACCGTCTTGCCGTTGTCGTCGGGCAAAAACGGAATTGCCACGCAGGAGAGCAGCGGCAGCAGCGTCACGGTGGTCAACCAGGGAAAAGTCGCGAGGTCCATAAAGTCGTTTCTCGTCGCGTTCTGTTAGGGGGGCAAGAGCAAGGGGTAAAAGAGCCTGAGCTATGACTTTAAAGGGAAACAGTTAAGCCTGAGAGGTCGCTGCAACAGTTTTTATACCAAGGGAAGAAAAAATCTAGGCGATGGGGGTGAGTTGGTGTTCTCAAGGCGTAGCGCCTTGTTGCCCCAATACTCAACCACCCATCGATTCATCCGTCTACGCCTAGGTTACTCCCGAGATCAGCACCAGCCCCAGTACTGCGCCAAACACAATCAGCGCGTAGAACTGAGCCCGGCCAGTCTCCAGGTACTTGAGACCTTCGCCAGTCACCAGGGTGACCAGTCCGGCCAGGTTGACAATGCCATCCACAATGCGGACGTCGACGGCGAGCACCTGCTTGGCCAGCTTGCGGCTGCCCTGGACGAAGACCACATCGTAGATTTCGTCGATATACCACTTGTTCAGCGACAGGTTGTACAGGAACGGAACCTTGGCCGCGATCGCCCCAGGATCAATCACCTTGGTTCGGTACATCAGCACCGAGATGATGATGCCGACGACGGCGATCGCCACCGAACTCCCCGCCATCAGCGCAAACTCGCTCCAGTCAAAGGCCTCTGCCGTCTCCAGCGCCTCCGCCACTTCCCCAGGGGGATGAATAAAGGCCTCGAAGTAGTTGGCAAAGGGCGTACCCACCAGACCGATCAGCACCGAGGGCACCGCTAGCGCCATCAGCGGAAAGACCATCGAGAAGGGCGACTCGTGGGGCTCGTGGGCGTGATCATGATCGTGGTCATCGCGATCGCTACCGGGGGCATCTAGGGTTAGCTCTTGGGGGTTCATCGCCCCAGGGCCAAGGGACAGCCCCTGGCGCTGGAGTTGTGCCAGCTTCAGGTCGCGGCGAATGCCTTCGTCGTTGCCCCTAAAGCTGCCCTCAAAGGTGGAAAAATACATGCGGAACATGTAGAAGGCGGTGAGGCCTGCCGTCAGCCAGCCCACGGCCCACAGCGCTGGGTTGACCGCAAAGGTGGCACCCAAAATCTCATCCTTCGACCAGAAACCCGCAAAGGGCGGGATGCCGCAGATGGCCAGGGTGCCAATCAGGAAGGTGTAGGCGGTGACGGGCATGTACTTGCGCAGGCCGCCCATCAGGCGCATATCTTGGGCCAGCACCGGGTCGTGGCCCACCACCGCCTCCATGCCGTGGATGACAGAGCCAGAGCCGAGGAACAGCATGGCCTTGAAGTAGGCGTGGGTCATCAGGTGAAACAGACCGGCGCTGTAGGCCCCCACGCCCATGGCCATGACCATGTAGCCCAGCTGCGACATGGTGGAAAAGGCCAGCCCTTTCTTGATGTCGTTTTGGGTAATGGCAATGGTCGCCCCCATAAAGGCGGTAAACGCCCCGGTGTAGGCAATCACGGTCATCACCGTGGGAATGTGCTCAAACACGGGGTACATGCGGGCGACGAGAAATACCCCCGCCGCCACCATGGTCGCCGCGTGAATCAGCGCCGAGATCGGGGTGGGGCCTTCCATGGCGTCGGGCAGCCACACGTGCAGCGGAAACTGGGCCGACTTGGCCATGGGGCCGAGGAACACCAAAATGGCAAACACGGCGGCTAGACCAGCGCTGAGGCTGCCGGTGTTGACCAGGTCGGTCAGCCGCTCGCCCATGATCTCAAAGTCGAAGCTGCCGGTGGCCCAGAACAGGGCCAAGATGCCCAGCAGCAGGCCAAAGTCGCCTACCCGGTTGGTGACAAAGGCCTTTTGGCAGGCGTCGGCGGCGGGCTTGCGATCGTACCAAAAGCCGATCAGCAGGTAGGAGCACATGCCCACCAGCTCCCAAAACACGTAGACCTGGAGCAGGTTGGGGCTGATCACCAGACCCAGCATGGAGGAGCTAAACAGGCTCAGGTAGGCGTAGAACCGCACATAGCCGGGGTCGTGGGCCATGTAGCCGTCGGTGTAAATCATCACCAAGAAGGCGACGGTAGTAACCACCACTAGCATGAGCGCCGCCAGGTGATCGATGGTGTAACCCATCTCAATGCTAAAGTCGCCCGCCGAGACCCACTCAAACATGGCCTGGTAGGGGGGGTGCCCCTGCCACTGGCTCCAAAAAATTGCAAAGGAATACACCATCGCCGCCCCAATCAGGGCGACGATGAAAATAGAGGCCGGCTGCCGTAGCTTGTTGGTGGCCTGACCATAGGAAATTAGCCCAGTGCCGACTACGGCAGCCCCGATCAGCGGCAGCACCGGTATCAGCCAGGCGTATTGATAAAGCGTGTCTACAGAATCCATCTTGACTGCCTACTCCAAGAGCTTGCATGAGTTGGCAAAAAACCGCTTACATTCTGACATACCCTTCCCTAAGGAAAAGTCGGTTTCGTAGCAAAGTTGGGGAATTTGGGGGGCGATCGCCTCCCCAGCCCTTGCTCCCAGACTCTGTGTAGCCCTGGGTAACACAGCGCAAAGGCTTGCCTCAGAACGATCCTGGCCATTTGATCGGGGCGCTGGGCCTTTCTTAAGAAAGATGTTCGATTTCTAGCCCGATAACTCCCAGGCGGCAAATCTCTGCACCTAAGCCATAATCAGGGCAGTCTGGGCCTAGGCGATCGCCCGATCCCGCCCAGTCGCCCCGTGAGTTAGCCGTTCTGCTGTGCCCTGATGAAGCTCTGGCTGGTCTGCTTTTTACTGCTATTTTGCGTCGCTGAAACCGCCCAGTGGTTGGGCCAACTGGCCTGGTTTAACAGCGTCGAGCGATCGCTGCCGCTGACCATTGCGGGAGGGGTTGGCCTGGCGATCGCCTCCAACTACGCCACCATCTTTGGCCGCAGCTGGCCCGGCGCGATCGCCCCCAAACCAGCGTCTCCCCTCCTGTCAAGCGCCGTGCCACCGCCAAGCCCGACGGTTGCGGCCCCCGTAAAGACCACCCAGACCAGCCGCAAGGGCGATACGATCTCGTTTGAAATCAAGAAATCAAAATAGCACCCACCCACTCCTACCTCCCCATACTCCGCTTCAGCTCCTCCAGCTCCTGCTCCGTCTCCCACTGCTGAAACGATTTTTCTAAAGGATCCAGCGAGTCTTTGCCAACGCTGCCGAAGGGGGGCTTGGCCCAGCCGGTATCCCAGCTGGTGGTGCGCTGGGCGGTGCGCTCGGCCTCGGTCTCGGCGATTTTGGCTTTGAGTTCGCGGCGGCGATCGTGAATTTCTTTTTGCAGATTGCGGGTCTGGTCGATCTGGTCTTTGACCCCCTTCATCTGGCCCCAGTATTGGTTGCCCTGGCGCAGCAGCGCGGCCTCGCGCTCTTGGGCCGCTTTGACCAAGTCGAGGCGGTTGGCGGCCTGGGCGTTTTGAATGCGATCGTGCCAGCGCTGAATGTCTTGGGCGGTAGCGAGAATGCTGTCTTGGAGCTGCTGCTCGCGGCGCTTGAGGTCGCCCAGCAGCTTGATGGCGTCTTGCTCTTGGCCCCGCAGCTGGTCTTCTAGGCCAAACAGCTCTAGGTGGGGGTTGGCTTTGAGAAATTCGTCGAGCCGAGTTTCAAGAAATTTGCTCAGGTCTTCAAAGAGGCCCATGGTGTACTCCTGCCGCAACGCCTGCCTTACAGAATAGCGGTTTGTCCATTCCCATTGAGTCGTTATTCCTGTGTTTATGACTAATGGTCTGTAGCGGCAGCTCCTACCCCAGGGCCAGCAGAATATCTAGGGTTGCGGCACTTACACCAGCCCCTTCACCCGCTCCTTCGCCTCTAGGCGCAGCTGCTTCACCCGCCGAAACAGCTCAGTTCCGGTGTGAATGTAGCTCTCTTCATAGCTCATGGTGAAGCGCTCCAGCTCGTCGAGACCATCCTCTAGCAGCCCCAGGCAGTGGTAGATATCCGCCGCTACCCCCGCCGTGCTCGCCGGGTTCGCCATCGAATTAAACTTGCCCTGGGCCTGGCCCAGCCAGGCCCGCCCCTGCTCTAAATACGCCATAAACCCCTCCATCAGCTCGTCGTCGAAGGGGTCTGCCGACAGCTTGCGAATCTCTGTTCTGAGCGGCGACATAATCTTGCCCATCAGCCGATCTACGGGGCCGTAGACCAGCTTTAGCCAGGCATCTTCCCTTGCCTCTGACGACTGGGTGGCCTTGCGGGCGTAGCGATAGACCTCCTGCGCGGCGGCGGTGCGCTTGGCCCGGCTGGCAGCGCTTTCTGCCGGGTCGGCGGCAACAAACCCCTGGCGCTGCTGGTCATAGACCGTGCGCTTAGACGGGTCGCCAATCACCTCGTAGGCGGTGTTGATGCGGGCAATGCGATCGTGGGAGGCGCGATCGCTCTGGCTGTCGGGGTGAAATTCTTTGGCTAGACGGCGGTAGGCGCGCTTGATCTCCGCCTGGGTTGCCGTCTCGTGAATTTCGAGGGTTTGGTAGTGGGTCTCGGGTGACATAAAAATATTTTAATCGAAGCCGTCTACAGCCTAGGGTAAGCGCACCCTGTCGCTACTGACCTGGGTCTCGATGAAACCTATTGACTGGGAGCTAGTCTGTGATCTCAGCAGGGCTGCTATATCTGACCATGCTGACGCTGTGAGAAATAGCGGTATTGGCGTTGGCTGTAATGAGTCAAGGTTTAATCTACAGGGTTTTCTAAGTCGGTATTTGGCTGCTGCTGGGGCTACCGCGAGGCTCGGGGTATGCTTCAACTGGTGCTCAAGGCCAAGTCAGCGCCCAAGTAGTCAGAATCGAACACTAGACAATTTAGCGTTGAGCTGGCGAACGATAAACCAACATTAAAGTCCGGAATTGGAGTTTGCCAGTGGAAAGACTATAGACCCTGAGCTGGACTGGGTATAACCACTGAAGACACGAAGATTTCAGAAAGATTTCAGAGTATTTTCATCGATTATTGAAGCACCGACCCATGGCACCCTACGTCTTTTCTATTGTTATTCCCACCTATAATCGGCCCGAGCGGCTGGCCAGCTGTCTGCTCAGCCTCACCCGGCTCAGCTACCCCCGCGATCGCTTCGAGGTGATCGTGGTGGATGACGGCAGCGCCCAGTCCATGGCCCCCACGGTCGAGCCCTTTGAGTCGGCCCTCACTTTAACGCTGCTGCGGCAGGTCAACAGCGGCCCAGCCCAGGCCCGCAACGCCGGAGCCGCCCGCGCCCAGGGCCAGTACCTGATGTTTACCGACGACGACTGCCAGCCCCACCCCCACTGGCTCAACGCCATAGCCACCGAGCTTGAGCAGCAGCCCCAGGCCCTGGTGGGCGGCCACACCCTCAACGCTCTGCCCAGCAATATGTTTTCGACCGCCAGCCAGCTGCTGATCGACTATCTCTACGACTATTACAACAGCCGCCGTCAGCCCAGCTTTTTTGCCTCTAACAACTTTGCCCTGTCCAGCGAGCAGTTTCGTCAGCTGGGCGGGTTTGACACCACCTTTCCCCTGGCGGCCGGAGAAGACCGGGAGTTTTGCGATCGCTGGCTCCAGCAGGGACTGCCCATGGCTTACGCCCCCGAGGCGCGGGTTGACCACAGCCACCATCTGTCGCTGCGGCGGTTTTGGCGGCAGCACTTTAACTACGGCCGGGGGGCCTACTGCTTTCACCAGGTGAGGGCGCGCCGGGCCGCAGAGCAGGTCAAGGTCGAGCCGCTGAGGTTTTACTGGCAGCTGCTCACCTACCCGCTCGCGCGGCAGTTTCAGGTGCGGGGCATGGTGCTGTCGGGGCTGCTGTTTGTGTCTCAGGTAGCCAACGTGACGGGTTTTTTCTGGGAGCGCAACCAGCAGAAAGTGCCTCCCACCGCCGCATCTTGACTCCGCTTTGCTAGCCTGCTGTACCCAGGGGTTTCACCATGAAACTGCAATCTTTCAGCCCATCCGAGCAAAAAGCCTGCTTTTTCTGCGCCATTATCGTCACCTATCTGACGGTCTTAGCCTGGCTCGATTTTTTACAGGGGCCGCCCTTTTGGGATGAAGCCGCCTTTTGGCAGTCGAGCCTCACCTTTAGCCATCGCCTGCTGCCGTCGCTCTCTGACCTACGGGAATACTACAGCCTCAACACCCCGCTGCCCTTCATGGCCTTTGGGCTGCTGGAATACCTGTTTAACCAGGGTATAGCGGCAGGCCGACTGCTAAATTTGACCCTGTCGCTGGGGATTGTGGCCACCATCGGCTGGCCCAGCAAAGACAGGGGTAGTCGGGCCCTGTTGTGCCTCCTGGGCCTATTTTTGTGCCCGTACTTTTTGTTTCTCAGCGGCCGGCTCTACACCGAGATGATCGCCTGCACCTGGCTGCTGCTGGGCCTTGTGGCCTACGTCCGCGATCGCCCCTGGGTGAGCTGCCTGGCCTTTGTTTTAGCGATTTCCTCGCGGCAGTATATGCTGGCTTTTCCGATGGCGATCGCCACCTACGAATTTTTGGCCGTTGTCAACGAGCAGCGGCAGGGACAGCCTGTAGACCTCCGCCAGCACCAGCGGTGGCTGGCTCCCGCCCTGGCCTGCCTGTCGCTGCTGGGCTGGGTGGCGCTGTTTGGCGGGCTAGCCCCAGCCGATGCGATCGCCGCCAAATCTCCCGACGTACAAAAAAGCACCCTGGCCCTCACCCCCGGCGGGGCGATCAACTTTCTCGCCTTCATCGGGGCCTACATCGTGATTCCAGAATTTCTGCTGTTTCGCCCCCAGGCTCCTCTCCAAGCCCTGCGCAACAACTGGCAGAAATGGCTGCCGATTGCGGCGGGTCTATTCGTGGTCTGCCTAATTTTTCCGCCCCTAGATACGCCCTACGGCAACATGGGCAATGTGGCCGATCTGCTGCCGTTTGACGGGCTGGTGATGGCCATGTACTACGGTCTGGCCCTGCTCACCTGTCTGCGCTTTTCTAAGCCCAATTTGCTGTTCTGGATAATTGTGTTCAACGCCTTGATCATGATGAAAGCCATCCCGTGGGATCGCTACGTGCTGCCCCTGGCGGTGGCTTTCTGGTATCTCAAATCAATCCGCTATCCCGGCACCGACACCCAGCCTCACGCGGCCCCCGATACCCTGCCAACCTAGCCCGCTGCCCAATCCTCAGCAGGTACTACAGCGGGTGCTGTACTGGGCCGGAGGGCAGCCGTTTTTAACCCAAAAACTCTGTCAGCTCGTGCTTCAAAATGTTGCCAGGGATGGCGAAACCGACGCCCCCTAGGTAGATCGGCTGGTGCATAGCCACATTCTCGACAGGTGGGAGCTAAACGATGAACCAGAGCACCTCAACACCATGCGCGATCGCCTGTGGCACCAGCCCCAGCGCCTGGGTCAGCGGCTGGGGCTGGTGCCAGCGGGTGCTCGACCACGAGCAAGTTGCCGTCGACAACTCCCCTTGCCAAACCGAACTGCTGCTGCTGGGTCTAGTCGAGCGGCACAGCGACACCATTCACATTAAAAACCCCATCTATCAAGCCATATTTAGCTCTGCCTGGGTGCAGCAGCAGCTCGATGAGCTGCGACCCTACGCCGCCGCCCTCAACGCCTGGGCACCCTCAGGCTGCACCGACGAGTCGCGCCTGCTGCGGGGTCAGGCCCTACGAGAAACTCTGGCCTGGGCAGAGCACAAGCGCCTCAGCCCCCAAGACTATCGGTTTTTGACCGCCAGCCAAGAGCTTGACCGCCGCGAGGCCCTGGCTAGGGCCGAAATCGACCGCCTCGGGGAAGTAGAGGCTCGGTTGGCCCTAGAGCGCCAGCGCACCCTAGAGCAGCAGCACCACTTGCGCCGTCAGCGCTGGCTGCTGGGGGCCGTCACCACCGCCCTAGTGGCCACCACAGCCCTGGGGGTGATCGCCCGCCAACAGTACCACCAAACCTCCCGCAGCGAGGCCCAGGCGGTGGTGCGCAGCGCCGAAGCCCTACATTCTTCTCATCAATCCTTGGATGCCCTGATTGAGGCTATTCGCAGCCAGCAGCGCCTGCGCCAGTCACCGGGGAGTGACCCTGCTCTGCAAACCCAGGTGCGGCGGTGTGGGGGGTAGCTTTTAGCCCAGACGGCACGCTCTTAGCCACCGCCAGCATCGACGAAACCGTCAAACTGTGGAGCCTGGCTGACGGAGCCACCACCCCGGCGGGCGGCACCCTGATCAACACCCTCAAACAGCACAACTCCGGGGTTCGCAGCGTCGCCTTTAATGCCGAGGGCACGGTGCTAGCTTCGGTGGGCGACGACGAGACCGTTGTCCTGTGGAATATTCCGGAAATTTTGCAGCTGCAATCCCTGCGCTACGGCTGCGCCTGGATCAGCGACTACCTGCGCACCAGTAGCGCGGTGGCAGAGAGCGATCGCCGCCTCTGCGAAGGGCTATAGCTCCAGCTAGCAACAGCTTCGGACAGGCAAAAGCCTGGATATTCGGCGAATATCCAGGCATAGACAAGCTTGGGTTTAGTTCTGCCCTAGAGTGCCCCCATATTGGCCAGGCCCAGAATAACGCCAGCCCCGATCAGATGGCCAAAGCTAGTGGTCGCCAGCACGGCGGGCAGCCCAAAACCACCAAATAGACTGGGGGAGGGCATCGCGGGCGGTGCGCTCGGGTACTTGATGGTGAACTTGCCGAAGGCAATGGCCAGAATGTTGCAAACAATCATCACCGCCGCCACCTTAGGGCTCCAGCTAAGGGTGGTGGGAACCGCCGCCAAAAGAGGTAGAAATGCCAATGTACCAGCCTCCGTAGAATAAATCAGATCAGCAGAGCGCCTGCCTAAGGCTTACTTTTCCACGGGGGCGCGAATCTCCGCTGCCTGCCGTAGCAAGTCTTTACATTTTTCTAGGGACAATCTGCCCGAGCAGATTGGAGATTTCTGTCTGGGCAGCCCAGGGCTTAGGATAAAAAGGTGTGGTTCGGCCCAAGCCGGTTACCCAACATCACTTTTACATCCCCCCCTGCACCTATGGAACGAGGACTACTCTGGCTGCCCCTGCTGGCGGTGTTTATTGGCCTGGCCTGGGCGGGCTGGCACGAATTTCAAAAGGTGCAGGCCTACGAAGCCTGGGCTACCGGGTTTGATCGCAGTAAATACGACATTAAATCTATGCTGGGGCAGCGGGGCGATCGCCTCACCTGGGGGAGACCCACCCGCCAAGGCCCCATCGACCTCACCACCCTGTCGCTGGCGCAGGTTGGCACCCTACAGCTACAGATCAACGGCCAGAAGATCAACAGTCAGACGGTCGCCGACGAGCCTCTGCCTACCAAAGGAAAAATTGAGCTAGTCCTGGCTACCAACAGCGGTGAAACCTACTGCATTCCCTTTACTGACGCAGATTTGGCCCACCGTTGGGAAAAAGCGTTGCATCAATCTCTCCAGGCGCTAAAATCGGCATCAGCCTAAGGGCAGCCCAGGGTTAGCAGGGGTTTTTCCCCTTAAATCACTAACCACTAAGAGACGCGCAAGAAAATAAGATACCAGTTGCTATCTTTCCTATTGGTGCATTGCTTCGCGCATGCACCCTACAGCGACCAAAGCTTCCGGTATCTTATTTAGGCGCACGTCCCTAATGCCTGCGGCAGATCCTCTGCCTGGGCCTCGCTGGCCCTAATTAACTGATGCCATGACCCGCGTTTCTCCTCTTTCTCGCGACGAGCTTAAACATCGGCGGCAAACCCTGAGACGGCGGCGGCGCATTTCCATTAGCCAGGCGCTGTGGCGGTTTTGGGCGCTCTCTGGCCTAACTGCCGCCGTGTTTTGGGGCACCACTCGCCCCACCTGGCTGATCTACAGCCCGGCTCAGATCAACGTCAGCGGCAACCACCTGCTCAGCGACGAGGCCGTACAAAACCTGGTGCCGCTGGACTATCCGCAGCCGCTGATGAAGGTAGAGCCTGAAATTTTGGCGCGGCAGCTGCGCGATCGCGGCCCCCTGGTCTCCGCCGAAGTCACCCGGCAGCTGCTGCCGCCCCGCCTCAACGTACGGGTGCAAGAGCGGGTGCCCGTCGCGGTGGTGCTGCCCGTGGGCAGCGCTGATCGCACCAGCGACACCCAGTATCTCCAGGCCGGGTTTCTCGACGCCCACGGGGCCTGGATGCCCCTGGCCAGCTTCGGCATCGGTGCTGCCTCACCGCAGCTGCCCGCCCTACAGCTACGGGGCATTCAGCCCCAGTACCAGCGCTACTGGCCGCAAATCTACGAGACCATCACCAGCAGCCCGGTGGCCATCACCGAGATTGACTGGCAAGACCCTAACAACCTAGTGCTAGAGACCGCCCTCGGCACCGTATACCTTGGCCCCTACTCTCCAGAGCTAGAGCAGCAGCTGGCCACCCTCGACAAAATGCGCAACCTGCCCGATCAGCTCACCGACTCTGAGGTCGCCCGCATTGACCTGAGCAACCCCAATGCCCCCTCCGTTGCGGTGGTAGAAAGGCCCGCCAACACCGAACCCTGAGGCTGGCCCCTGAGGCTGGCCCCTGAGGCTGGCAAGCTGCTCTAGGAATCTAGTTTCAACCGTTTGCACCGCCCGCCGCAGAGGGCTTTTGTGGTCAAAATTTGGTGTTCAATAGGTGCTCAATATATTGCTGCCAGGGGGATGATTTTTCTAATTTCAGTGGTTAAATCAAGTACCCTAAAGCTTGCCTAAGTGATTTGTTTTTTCCCGGCGAAGTACTCTATAGTTGTCTAGAATCAGCCGGGGTTTAGATTCTTAGGGCTTAGGTGTTATCTTCGGTTATCTAATATGGGTAATTAATATAGTGTCTACGGCCTCAAATTCTATGCTCCCCGACGACCATCAGGGCAACGGTGCTGGCCACAGCGATGCCGGCTACGACGCTTACTCGCTTCCCCAGGCTGAGGCTGTTACCTCTGAGCCGCGTTCATCGGCTGAGGCTGTGACCGCCTTTGCTAGCCCGTCTAACCCCTTTAGCCACGGCGAGTTTAAACCCAGTCAACCCCACAATGCCAGAGCTATGCCCGGAGAAACGTACACGAACAACACGGCTTTGCCCAGCAGCGTTGCCCGCATTAAGGTAATTGGGGTAGGCGGCGGCGGCTGCAATGCCGTCAACCGCATGATTAGCAGTGGCCTGGCGGGCATTGAATTTTGGTCGATCAACACCGACGCCCAGGCCCTCGACAACAACACTCAAACCAACAGCCTGCACATCGGCCAAAAGCTGACCCGAGGACTAGGGGCAGGGGGTAACCCCGCCATTGGCCAAAAGGCCGCCGAAGAGTCGCGAGAAGAAATCGCCGCCGCCCTCGAAGAGTCTGACCTGGTGTTTATCACCGCCGGCATGGGCGGCGGCACTGGCACTGGCGCGGCCCCAGTTGTGGCCGAGGTCGCTAAGGAAGCCGGGGCGCTAACGGTGGGCGTTGTCACCCGCCCCTTTACCTTTGAGGGTCGCCGCCGCATGAACCAGGCCGATGAGGGCATTGCGGCTCTCCAGGGCCGGGTCGATACCCTAATCATTATCCCCAACGACAAGCTGCTGTCGGTGATCTCAGAGCAAACCCCGGTGCAGGAGGCCTTCCGCACCGCCGACGATATTCTGCGCCAGGGAGTGCAGGGCATCTCTGACATCATTACCATCCCCGGTTTGGTCAACGTTGACTTTGCCGACGTGCGCGCCATTATGGCCGACGCGGGCACTGCCCTGATGGGCATTGGCATGGGGTCGGGCAAGTCACGGGCGCGGGAAGCGGCGATCGCCGCTATCTCCTCTCCGCTACTAGAGTCTTCCATCGACGGCGCGTCTGGGGCGGTGTTCAATGTCACTGGCGGGTCAGATCTCACCCTCCACGAAGTCAACGCCGCCGCCGAGATCATCTACGAAGGGGTTGACCCCAATGCCAACATCATCTTTGGCGCGGTGATCGACGAGCGCATGCAGGGCGAGGTGTGCATCACCGTGATTGCCACGGGCTTTAACACCCGTGCCGGGGCACAGCCCGAGCTAGATGTGGCCCGCGTTACCCCCTTTAAGCGCACTTTGGCGACACCGCCAATCACCCCACCCGCTGGCGGGGCCGGTGGTTTTGGGGCCGGGCTAGACATTCCTGAGTTTTTGCAGCGGCGGCGACCAAACAACAACCGCTAGCTATGCCTACGCCATATTCCTGCCCTGCGGCCCTCACCATCGCTGGCTCCGACAGCGGCGGCGGCGCGGGCATTCAAGCCGATCTGCGCACCTTTGCCTTCCACTGCATCCACGGCACCAGCGCCCTCACCTGCGTCACGGCTCAAAATACCCTGGGGGTAACGCGGGTCGATGCTCTGCCGCCTGAGGCGGTGGTGGCTCAAATGGAGGCCGTGACCAGCGATATCGCGGTGCAAGGGGTCAAGACCGGCATGCTGCTAAACCAGGGCATCATCCAGGCGGTGGCCAAGGCGCTAGAGGCCCTACCTGAGAGAATTCCGGTAGTGGTAGATCCGGTGATGGTGTCGCGCACCGGGGCGCAGCTGATTGACGACGGCGCGATCGCCACCCTCACCCAAAGGCTAGTTCCCCAGGCCCGCATTGTTACCCCCAACCGCTACGAGGCCCAGCTGCTCAGCGGCTTAGAAATTTTTACCCTGGCCGATATGGAGGCCGCCGCCCGCCAGATCTACCAGCTTGGCCCCCAGGCGGTGCTAGTCAAAGGCGGCGGTATGCAAGGCTCGCTCCGCAGCACCGATATCTGGTTTGACGGGCACGAGGTGACAGCGCTAGAAGCAGAGATCGTAGAGACCAGAAACACTCACGGCACGGGCTGCACCCTGTCGGCAGCGATCGCCGCCAACCTCGCCCTGGGCAAAGCTCCCCTCCCGGCGGTCAAAGCTGCCAAAGACTACGTCACCAACGCCCTCAGGCACGCCCTGGCGATCGGCCAAGGCCCAGGCCCCGTTGGCCATTTCTTTCCTCTATCAAAGTGATAGGCGCGGGTTGGCTAACCAACCCGCGCCTATCACTTTGCCGATTTTATTGATCACTATTGATCATTTGACTGCGGCCATACCGATTCCCAGTCGGGGCAGTGGCGTTCTTCTTCGGGGCCGAAGGGGTGCATGGCGCACACCAGCGTATTGCCCCCGTAGGACTGACCGCAAAAATTGCGACAGCCCACGCAGGCCGGATAATTTTGCAGCAGCGGCTCCACCGTACTGTTGAAAGGGCCAGAGACCTCTTCAAACCACTGGTCAATGCCCGATAGACCCGTCACCAGCGGCCCTAAAATTTCGTTTAGCTCGTCGGCTACGTAGTCAACTTCGGCATTGATCGTCACCCGAAACGGCTCTACCGCCTGGTTTAGCTCGCCAACCATGCGATCTATCTCAGGATCAATCGCTTCCTGCACCTGCTCAGCCCACTGATCTGTCGTCTGCACCAGTGCATCTGAGGCGGTGGCCAACTGCTCCGTCACGGTATCAAACCAGCGTTCTGTATCTTCAGAGAGCTGTTGGGTAAAATCTTGCACGGCATTGCCAAAGGCATCAAACCATTGCTTAGACCAGTCATCCATGGGCTAGTTACTCGACTTTTGCTTCAGGGTGTCCAATTCTTGTCGCAGGGCCGCCACCTGCTCCCGCAGGGCTACCGTTTGGGCCTCGGCGGGGCTAACTATCGAGACATCGTCGTCCAAAATTTCAATGGGCCGGGGCTGTGGCAGATTCTCACCAGCGCTAGTCGCCGTGTCTTGCGCACGGTTGACCATCTCGTTGACCAGGCGCTGGGCCTCTTCGGCGGTAATCTCGCCCCGCGCCACCAGCTCATTGACAATGCCCTGGGTCTGCTCACGAAAATCTTTGAGGGTATCGCCCGCTTTCTCACCTGCGTAGGAGGCGACTCCAACCCCCAGGTAAAATGCCTTTTTAACCAAATCTCCAAACCCGGCCATGGCTAGCAGCCTCTCCATTGATCTGTACACAATGCCAGCTTAGAAAAGATGCTGGCCCACTGACCAGGGGCAATGGTACGCCGTCTCAAGGCGGAAAACCCCACCCCCTAACCTCAGGCTAAGCAAAACCGGCAAAATTGAGCATGCCCAGGCATCTTACGTTAATCTAGCGACTTGAACGGTGTAGCGAAATTCCATTCAGGTCAAAAACTAAAAGACCCGGAGTCCACGCCTGTCACAAGCATCCCGTAATGCTGCTACCTTCCGGTTCTGACATGATTTGGGCGTTGCGACCGCATGGGTCCGAGTCATCTCTATTATAACACCTGCCCCCCATGACCAACCAACGGCTCCAGCAACAAATTGCCTTCGTCGTCGAAATCGACCGCCTCAAGCAGGTTTTGCGCCAAACCACGCTGATCGATGCCTCTCGCCGAGAGAATAGCGCCGAGCATTCTTGGCACTTGGCGATGATGGCGCTGGTGCTGGCCGAGTACGCCCCCGCCGGAGGAGATGTGCAGCGGGCCATCCACCAGGTGCTGATCCACGACCTGGTGGAGATCGACGCGGGCGATACCTTCTGCTATGACGCTGCGGGGCATGACGATAAAGCCCAGCGCGAACAGCGGGCCGCCGATCGCATCTTTGGCCTGCTGCCCGAGGCGATCGCCCAGGAGCTGCGCCAGCTGTGGGATGAGTTTGAGGCCCAGGCGACCCCCACCGCCCGCTTTGCTGCCTCGCTAGATCGCATTCAGCCGTTGCTGCACAACTGGCAGACCCAGGGCGGCACCTGGAAGCAGCACCACATCAGCCGCGCCCAGGTAATGCAGCGCATGACCCCGGTAGAAACCGGCGCACCGGAGCTGTGGCCCTTTGTGCTGGAGGTGATTGACGAGTCCGTTGAGGCGGGATACTTAACGGCATAAAGATCTCGGAGTTTTGGTTGGCCACGATTGGCTGTAGCGACAGGGCTGCTGGACGAGCCCTGTCGGCTGCGCTCATCGACCGAGGCACGTGAGTTAACTCGCGGACGTGACCACGTAGCCTTCGTACTCATCCCGAAGCCAGACGACGACTATGCTGTACTCGTATCGCACGTTGTGACTTTCCTGGTTGGCTTCCTTGGCGCATATTTGCGCGAACGGTCATCGTGAACGTGCTGGTCAGTGTCCAGTCCAAGTGATTAGTCACAGCAGATGATGGGCAGGAATCGCCTAATATTTGCTGCAACTGACCGGGCCACGAAAGCCAGATGCGGGCATGGACGGCTATCGAGTAGCCTGGCGGGTGAGCTTGGTGTTAGACAGTATATCCAGCTTCTAGCCCCCCCCTGGCTAGAAATGTGGTTTCTTCGTAAAACATTGAAAAATGCTAGAGAGTTTGGCTAACAGGGAAGGGCGTTAATCATCGTTTCGGCCACTCAGACTAAACAAGTTTAGTCCCCAGGAAGCCGAAGCCCTTGTGGGACAAGGCTTTAGAGCTTTATAGTTCAGATGAACTATGCATTGGTGGTCGTAGGTGGCCGAAACAACGACAGAGGCCGATCAAGGCTAAATGTCTTTCTTCTGAAATCTTTTCAAAACCTGAAAAGCGAAATTTTATTCTTCGTGCGACCAATTGTTGCAATACAAAGTCATTTAAAGAGTTTACTCTTATTTGCCATTTAATATCTTAAAAGACCATAGTAAATCAAGAGGATACAGGCAAGCTATTTCGGGGGCATAAGCAAGATCTTTTCCTTGATTTGAATCAAGATAATAATATAAACATTCAATTTCTTTTTTCCCATCAACAGATTTGCATTTATCGATTTTACAAAAGATTCCTTCTATAAAATCGAATCCTGAATATTCTTCATTTTCAAGACCAATCGCAGGCTTCTCAAAAAGTGCAAAAAAGCTCTCGCCACGTTTTATTTTTCCAAAGTCTCCTAGCCTATTATTTTGTAAAACTTCTTTCACTCTTTGGGCGAGACTTAAAAATTCACGCTCAAGAGTACTCAGAGCTTCTACAGAAGATTTGCCCTTGGTTTCTAGTATACATTTTGTTATTTTTTTAGGCCGAATTAAATGGCAATTCATGTCAAATATTCTTTCATAAATCAAGCCAGCCAAATTGACTTCGCCGTGAGCAAATTTTATGTAAACCTCTTCATGTCTGCATATATAAGTTTTCAACAATTGCTCATTAGTTAGAATTCCTTTAACTTTCAAAGCCCAATTTTGGATTGCATTTTCATTATCTTTGCTGTTGGAAATGGTATTATTTTCTCTAAATTTTTCAATGTCTTCTTCCAGAACTGTTTCATATCGGCCAATGCTTTCAACAGAAAATCTGTTTTTGATCTCGGATTTGTAAAACTTCAATATTTTATTTAATTCTTCTAATGCAGGCTCGGCAACTATTCTGGGAACCCAGATTCCCAATAAAGTCTCGACACTGTATTCTGCCCAAAAACTTGGAGGTATTGGTTTTGGGAATTTTTTAAAGAAGGCATTTAATCCTATAGGATCTCTTGCAAGGCTTTTTTCTGTATCCGATATATACTCTCCATATTTATCTGCATTGATCTCTTTGTTAATCTTTTCCGACTGCTGAATTTCTTCTTCGGATTTATCTAGCCTAAAAAGTAAACTGTAGTCTTTTTCCCATCTGTGGAAAAAAGCTCCCATTTTTATTAAGTTAACGCCGAAGTTCTGTACTTTATATTTTTCTAATCTTAATTCAAATGAATTGAGGTCTGTTTTTTCTTTAAGCTCGCAAAATTTGCTAAAAAATAAATTTAATGATTTTAATTGATAACTTCTATAACCTATTTCAAAGTTATTATTCATTCCCCTGTTAGTGAAATTTCCAGAAGTAACGATTAAGATGCCTTTGGAAATGCACGGTATAGTTCTTAAGTAAACAGGATCTTTTAACTCTTGATCCTGTTCTCTTTTTTTAAAGTTTGCTCTTCTCATTTGCCTATCGTATGGCATGCAAACCCTATAGTTGCGTTTTAGATAAGAATTGCTTTCATAAAATTCTCTTTCGACTTCAAGATGATAATCAAAAACTTCAAAATTGTTAGGCAAAAGAGAATATGCTTTTGCATGAAACAACCCTCCGGTCATATTGACTGGAAGAATATTGATGAAATTTTTCGATAAACTTGTTTTGCTTAATACTAAATCTATAAGATCGTTTAACTTGACGCCCTGCTTGGCGAATTCATCTTGGTCAAGCAAAATATTAAAGCCAGATAATTTTTCGCCTAGTTCTTTATTTAAAAGAGACGCAATATCTGAGATTGCTGTTTCAGAAATATAGCAGGTCATGCTATAAAATGTATAATTACAGGCTTGTAGGCGAGCAATTCTTTTGCTTTCTCGCTCTAACAATTTGAATAGAGTTTCATTGGAAGAGCATTGAAAGAATTCAAGCCCGGAGAAAGGAAAGCTTGAGCTTTTTTGACTATTCATTAGGTTGATTTTTATTCCAAGAGAAGACTACCTTACCTTATTTTTCCCGGCGTTAATCATCGTTTCGGCCACTCAGACTAAGCAAGCTTAGGCCCCAGGAAGCCGTAGCCCTTGTGGAACAAGGTTTTGGAGTTTAGTAGTTCAGGTGAACTATGCATGGGTGGTCGTAGGTGGCCGAAACGATGACAGAGGCCTCAATGCTCCAGGTACCAGGCACTAAAATAAAGAGGTATGTCACTGACAACCTATGACCCTAACCCTCGATCTCCCCCCAGAAATGGAGCAGTATCTTTTGCAGGAAGCCCAGCAGCATGGGCTTTCGGTTGAGGTGATGACCTTACAGCTGTTAGCGAAATCTATCCTCATCAAACAAAAGCAAGCCGAAGCTGTTGATGTACTCCAATCTTGGATTGATGACGAGGATATTGAAGAGCAGCAAGAAACGGGTCAGTATTTGCTCCAGGTTCTAGACCAAGATCGGCTCTCTGACCGACAGCTATTTCCCCATGACCTCAAAGGGATTACCTGGTGAGCCGAGTTGTAGTGCTGGATACAAGCCCCATCGGACTGATCACTAATCCCAAGCTCTCTGACCAAGGTACTGCCTGTAACCATTGGCTTCAGGCGCATCTCAGGGCAGGTAGTCGCATCATTATTCCTGAGATTGCAGACTACGAAGTTCGGCGCGAGTTATTGCGAGCCAATAAAGTTAAGGGTTTGGCGCGCTTAGACAACTTGGCTAGATTCCTCGAATACCTGCCTCTAACAACGGTGGCCATGCGCCAAGCAGCCGAGCTTTGGGCACAGGCGCGTCAGCAGGGGCAGCCAACGGCAGGCGACAAGACTGGCGATATGATCTTGGTCGCCCAGGCAATGACATTAGCTGTTCAGGACGTTGTGATTGCAACCACCAATGTGGGGCATCTCTCCAGGTTCATCGCCGCCGATGTGTGGCAAAGTATCTCGGTCATCAATCCATGATGGCGCTTTTGTTGAGGGCGATCAGTTGTTTAAAGGCATCGTTGTCTAGCTCCGTCAGCCAAGACTCGTCGGCTCCGACGATCGCCCCCGCCAATTTCTTCTTATCCTCAATCATCTGGTCGATGCGTTCCTCCAGCGTCCCCAGGGCAACAAACTTGTGGACGAAGACATTTTTCTTTTGGCCAATGCGAAAGGCGCGATCGGTGGCCTGGTCTTCGACGGCGGGGTTCCACCAGCGATCGAAGTGGAAGACATGGTTGGCCTGGGTGAGGGTGATGCCCACCCCGGCGGCCTTCAGCGACAGCACAAAGATGGCAGGCTCGGTGTCGGGGTCTTGAAATTCGGCGATCATTTGCTCGCGTTTTTTGCGGTTGGTGCCGCCGTGGATGTAGTAGGTGTTGTAGTGGCAGCTGTGGCGCAGGTGGTGCTCTAGGGCATCGCCAATTTCACGAAACTGGCTGAAAACCAGGGCGCTTTCGCCTGCGGCCACCACTTCGTCGAGCATGTCGAGCAGGCGGCTGAGCTTGTGCGATCGCTCCGGGGTAAACTCGCTCTCATCCTGCAAAAACTGGCGGGGGTGGTTGCAGATTTGCTTCAGCTTGGTCAGGGTGGCGAGAATTAGCCCCTTGCGCTGGATGCCATCGCTGGTTTCGAGCTGCTCGGTGACATCCTTGAGCACGGCTTCGTAGAGGGAGGCCTGCTCGGGGGTGAGGTTGCAGAACAGCTTTTGCTCGACCTTGTCGGGCAGGTCTTTGATGATCGACTGGTCAGTTTTGAGCCGCCGCAAAATGAAGGGTTCTACCAGCTTTTTGAGGGTGGCGGAGCGGGCGGGGCTGTTTTCTTTTTGGATGGGCAGCTCAAACTGCTTGTGAAACTGGGTCTGGGTGCCCAGATAGCCCGGATTGAGGAAGTTGAAGATCGACCACAGATCCATCAGGCGGTTTTCGACCGGGGTGCCGGTGAGGGCCAGGCGGTGGCTGGCGTTGAGCTTGAGAATGGCTTTGGTCTGGGCGGTTTTGGGGTTTTTGATGTTTTGGGCTTCGTCGAGCACGATGCGGTGCCAGGTGACGCCCTCCAGCAGCTTGGCGTCTTTGCGGGCCAGGGTAAAGGAGGTGATTACCAGGTCGTGGTCGCGGCAGAGGGCTTTGAAGGCTTTGGTGTCTTGGTTGCGATCGCCCCCATGGTGCACCACCGCCCTCAGGTGGGGCGCAAACTTTTGGATCTCGTGGTACCAGTTGCCCACCACAGAGGTAGGGGCGATCAGCAGGGTGGGAGGAATGGGCGGAGAACTGGCCTGGGCGGCTTCTTCTCGCTCTTGCACCAGGCGGGCGATCACCTGGATGGTTTTGCCCAGCCCCATGTCGTCGGCCAGACACCCGTTTAGGCCCAGGTTCTCTAGGTAGTGCAGCCAGGAGAGGCCGCGCTTTTGGTAGTCGCGTAGGGTGCCCTGGAGCTGGTCGGGGTCGGGGGTGAGATCGAGGCGGCTCTTGTCGTTGAGCTGGGTGAGCATGGCGGTGAGGGCATCGTCGCGGTCAAACTCCACCTCTAGACCGTCATCTTCACCGCTGGTCAGGCGCATAAAGTCGAGCAGGCTCATTTCAGGATTTTCGGCCTGCTGCTGCTGCCAAAACTCCAGCATTTGCTGCATTTTGTCCTGGTCTAGCTCCATCCACTGGCCGCGAAACTTGACCAGGGGCGACTTGGCGTTGACGAGCTGCTGCCACTCGGCCTTGGTGACGGGCTGGTCGCCAATGGAGAGATCGTACTGGTACTGCACCAGGGTGTCGTAGGAAAAGTAGCCCTTGGATTTGTCGCTGCTGCCCGCCGATTTGCCCTTGCCCCGCAGCCGCACCCTGGCCCGCTGGCGGCCCTTGGGCGTCCACCAGGCGGGGACGATCACCTTGTAGCCCGCATCTTCTAGCACCCAGGCAGATTCTTTGAGGAAGGTGAAGGCGGTGTCGAGATCGACGGGGATGCCGACAGGCTGGTCGGTCTCCAGGCCATCCCAAAATTTGGGGTAGATGCGGGCGGCGTAGCCCAGGTTCATTAATAAATACTGCTCAAAGTCGTCGCCGAGGTGCTGGCGAAGCTGAGTTTGCTGTTTGCCCCGCAGTTGCCAAAAGTCTTCTAGGGAAATCTGTAGGGAAGGGTCAGCCTTAGGAGCCACCAGGAACTCGATGTGCCAGGGAGCCTCTGGGGTGGCGGGTTCTGCTAGGCGAAAGCCGATGTGGAAGGGGGCAGCGGTTTCGGAACGGCTGATGCGATCGCGCCATCCCTGCCACTGCTGGTAGCGCTCCAGATCCACCGCCGATTTGCCGGGAGCCTTGACCTGCAAGCAGTCCTGAATCAGCGTATTCTCAACGGTCTTGAGATAGTTCTGGGGCATTACCGTGCCCCGCACCAGGTCATCTAAAAAGCATTCGGAAAAATGGCGCAGCAGGGTGGCGCGATCGTAGAAGGTGGGCGTCTGGGATGAGAGGTGGGGCAGTTCTTCAAACCCAGCGACGCAGAGCAGCGGAATATAGTCTACGTAGGTTTGGATGTGGTCGGTGTAGCGATCGCCAATAATCTCCCAGCCGGGATAAATCTCAAACCCTGGCTCTGGTCTTGGTGCTTGTTTTTTAGCTGTCGCCTTCGTCCCCGCTGCTTTGCGCCGGGTGGATGCCTTGGCAGCCGCAACTTGCCGATACTTGAGGGCGGGGATGTATTGATCGCGCAAAACCACCTGCTTGAAAGCTTGGGTGTAGTGGTACCAAAACAGCAGGTCGGCCCCCATCTGCACCTCCGCCAGGTTGTAGACGGCGAGAAAGTGCAGATTATTCAGCAGGCTGATCAGGTCGGCGAGGGTGGGGAGCTGGTAGCAATCGACCTGCCAGTATTGCCAGTCGAAATGGTCTGGGGTTTCGACTTCCAGATAGCGGGATAGCTCTAAAGAAGGGAGCGGTTGACCATCCACCGTGGGCAGCAGGAAGGTGCGGGGGGTGATGAAGGTGGCTAAGGGGCGGCGATCGGGAGATTTTAGCCCTAGCTCATCGGTGAGCACGGGCACTAAATCGACCTCGGGCAGGTGGAAAGGGTGGGTCTGGGGAGAGGGGCGATGGCGACTTTTGGCTTCAGTTTCTACCCACAGGCAAAAGGCCCCCGTCTGCACAAAGTCGGTGGTGGACTGCGGTATCCAAGTGCCGTGGAGGATCTGCATGGCTGTATCCTGGCCTCACGGGTTTGAAATGATCTTATCGGGTTGGCCCTACCCCTGTTAAGGCGAGCATTTGTACTGGCGGAGTCGATGGGTAAGCTAAAGACGTTACCCCTAGTCTCTGAGAGTCGATGAGTTAATGCCCCATGATAACCGTGCTATTTGAGCAATGTGTCGAAGCCAGCGCACCGAGCGTCGTGATGCGATCGCTGCTGGAACGAATCTTTGCTCCCGACAAGTTAGATGCGTTATTTGAGCGCACCGCTGACCATCACTACTCCTGGTTCGCTCATTTAAAAATGAGCGAACCAGGAATAAAGGCGTTGCCCTGCCCAAACCCCGTTCTGGCTCGGTTAGACCTAAACTCCAGCCACCTCGTCGGGTAGGTTCATGGCGCTGCCGTCTGGCCCTTCAAGCACAAAGCCAGCATCGCGAATCATGGCGTAGTCGGCCTGGGCCGACTGGCCGGGGGTGGTCAGGTAGTCGCCCACAAAAATAGAGTTGGCCGCGTACAACCCCAGGGGCTGTAGCTGCCGCAGCTGCACCTCGCGACCCCCGGCAATGCGAATTTCTTGAGCGGGCAGCAGCAGCCGATAGAGGCAAAGAATCCGCAGGCACTGACGCGGGTTTAGCTCCTGCCGCCCCTCAAAGGGGGTGCCAGGAATTGGAATCAAAAAATTCAGCGGCACGCTGGTCACCCTGAGTCGCCGCAGCGCCAGGGCCATGTCGATGATGTCATCGTGGCTTTCGCCCAGGCCAAAGATGCCCCCCGAGCAGGTGGTCATACCCGCCGACTGCACCGCCTGAATCGTATCGGTGCGGTCTTGAAAGGTGTGGGTGGTGCAAATATCGCCGTAGTGGGCTTCGCTGGTGTTGAGATTGTGGTTGACTCGGTCTACCCCCGCCGCCGCCAGCCGCTGGGTTTGGGTTTCGTCGAGCAGCCCCAGGCAGGCGCAGATTTTCATCGGGTACTGGGCCTTGACCTGGCGCACTGCGTCGAGCACTTCGCCAAAGACGCGCTCCGAGGGCGATCGCCCCGAGATCACCATGCAAAATGTCCCGGCTTTGAGGCTGTTGGCCCGTTCCGCCGCCGCCAAGATTTTCTCCTGGGCCATGAAGGGGTATTTCTCAATCTCTGCCCCAGACAGCTTTGACTGCGAGCAGTAGTGGCAGTCTTCGGGGCATAGCCCGCTCTGGGCATTGAGCAAAAAATGCAGCCGCACCCGGTTACCCCAGTGGTGTCGCCGCACCCGGTAGGCTGCCGCCAGCTGATCGAGCAGTTCTGTATCAGCAGCAGCTAGAACAGCGTGGGACTGCTCACGACTCATGACATCTCCAGCCAGAGCCTGATCGGCCAGAGCCTGCCAGTCAACGCGGGCGAGTGCAATCGGGGTAACGGTCATAGGGAAAGGGTAAATAGTTTCGCTGAGCTGAAGTCTCTATTGTCTCAGAAGGGAGATCGCTCTAGCTATCTTCTAGCACCCTGACCCCAACGGTGCTGGTGTTGAAGTTGTAGAGATCGCCGTCTAGCTCGATTTGGGTGCCCACCTTGACCTTGCTGTTGCCAAACACCGGCCCCGTATCGGTAATTTGGGCGTTGTCTTCGAGGGTGATCAGCATGTCAATGGTGTAGTTTAGCTCCGGGCGCGGATCGGGCAGAGCAATCACCGAGCCATCGGGCTGGGGGACGACGGTGCTGCGGGGCAGCTTTTGCACATTCTTGATTCTGACCTGGCCGTAGGGCTGGTTGCGAATAATGATATTGGTGGTCTCAGAATTTTGAATCGACTGAAACAGCCCCTCTGGGTCAGAGGCAGTCAGCCCCCGCACCATTACGTCTACTTCTACGAGTTTGGTTGTGGCCCCCACCTGCGCCACCGACCCCGAGGTGCCGGGGTAGAGAAAAATGCCGAACAGCACCATGAGAATGATCAGCGCCGCCGCCACATCTAAGATGCTGACTTTGCCAAACAGGCGGCCTTTAGAGTCAATGAGCGTCATGGCTAGGGTGCCCTCAACGAGGTAAGGGGTGAATGTTTTTTGTGCGGGAGAATGTCGATACCATTGAACCACAGGCCGGCTCCTTTGGGGCCACTTGTCGGCCTGTGAGCTGAGCTGATCTCTCACCATGCAATGGGTACAGATTGCAGTGGCCAAATTTATTATTGGCCACTGTCTGTAGTCGTCAGTGGCTGAGCCGGGCAAGATGGTAATAGTTATGACCCTCAACAGCACGTGAGGCGCTCCTTCCCATGCTTTCTCCTCTCACTTACTTGAAGAAAAATTCTTTTCTGCGGCGCGGGCTATACGGCCTGATGGCGACGCTGATGGCTGTTACCATCGGCCTGGCCACGCCGACGCCTTCCCAGGCCAGCATTTTTGACCTGATTTTTCAGGGCATTCGCTATGTGCAATTGGGCAACATGTCTGACCGTGACGAGGTCAACCTCGGCACCCAGATCGACCGGCAGCTCAAGGCCCAGCAGGGGGTGCGGGTTTATAACCGCAACTCCGCGATCAACAACTACATTAACGAAATCGGTCAGCGCCTGGCGGCGAGCAGCGATCGCCCCAACCTGCCCTACACCTTTCAGGTCGTAGACGATAACAGCGTCAACGCCTTTGCCACCACTGGCGGCTTTGTCTACATTCAAACCGGGCTGATTCGGGCCGCCGCCAACGAGGCCGAGCTAGCCGGGGTGATGGCCCACGAAATCGGCCATATTACCGGACGGCACGCCATTCAGCAAATGCGACAGCGGGCTCTGGCTAGCGGCGTGGCCGGTGCCCTAGAGGTGCGCCAAGATGCCCTAGTGGGTCTGGGGGTGCAGCTGGCCCTGCAACTGCCCAACAGCCGCGAGGCCGAGTACGACGCCGATCGCCGGGGGTTTAACACCCTGGGCCGCGCGGGCTACGACACCACTGGCTTTATTAGCTTTATGCAAAAGCTGGAGGGGGGGAACACCGCTGAGTTTCTCAGCACCCACCCTAACCCCGGCAACCGGGTGAGTAACCTGCAAGCCATGAACAGCGCTGGCACCTACGCCAATACCGGTGCCGGTACCGATGCTAACGCTTACCGCAGCCGCATTAGCGGTCTATAGCGCCTCCAGCGCCTCCAGCGATCGCCTGCGGCAGACCCTCAAGCCCCAAAACCCCAGGTCTGGATCATGGTTGATTCGCTGGGCCAGGGCCGGGGTCTGCTTTTTTAGGTGGTGAATGACAAACTCGCTATCGCCCCCCGTAAACACCACGGCACCGCCAGGGTAGTCAACTTCCCAGGCGGCAATAAAGTCGCGAATGCCCGCCAGCTGGGTGTGCAAAATGCCGCTGACGATCGCCCCGGCAGTATCGGTAGCCCAGCGCCGGGGCCAGGGGCTGGGGTCTAGGTCTAGGTCTAGGTCTAGGGCCGGGAGCTGGTCGGTATCGGTGTGGAGGGCGCGAAACTGCGATCGCAACCCCGGCAAAATCGCCCCGCCAATCAACCCCCCATCAGCGCCAGCGGTAAAGGTCAGCGCGGTGCCGCAGTCGATCACCAGCGCTGGCCAGCCCCAGGTCTCCCCAGCCCCCACCAGGGCCAGGGCGCGGTCTACCCCCAGGGTGGGGTAGCTGTTGTGAAGGGGCACCAGGGCCGTCTCTACGCGATGCAGCGCGGGGTAGTTGGCTAGCCAAGCCACCGGATGTTTCACCACCGAGGCCATCCACAGTTCAGGGTGCCCCTGGCGTTGGAAATCCCCATTGGGCAAATTTGCCGATGGGGCATGGTCGATACCCAGCTGCCGCCAAGCGGCGATCGCAAAGTCGCCCCGCTGTAGCTGCTGCACCTGAGCCAGCGACAAGGGGGCTGTGTGCCAGGTGCCGAGCCAGCGATCGCCCTCAAAGCCCCCCCAGTGCCAGCGGCTGTTGCCGATGACCAAAGCCAGCCATGGCTGTCGCTGACCCATACCCATAGAGCAAGCCTTAAAACGTTAATTGAATCAGGAAAAGCTGCGGACAGTTAGCTGCTGACGCAGACTGCCTACATTTTTATACCAAGTCCAGTTCGGGATCTGTCGTTTCCTCACGGGCAGAACTCTACTTCTGGAATTGGATGAGGTTTATATAGGGATGACTACAGGATTGGGCGGCGATCGCATACCTGCCCTTTAAAAAACTGAAGAGTGACCGCCATGGCCACTCTTCGTTAAGGCTTTTACATAGTCTGTGTCAGACGACAGTAGAGATGCCGCGACGGAAACAAGCTGCGTAACTAGGCTAAACAGCTCAGAAGTAGACAAAAAATCAAAAGAATGGACAATCTCGTTAAACTACAGATGCTCTTTGCAACCCATTGCCTGACCGGCATTTAGGATAGGTAGGGCCAAATTTGACCACCTCTAGGAGGGTTGAGTGAAGCAGGTTTGGTTGTTTTGAGACCTGCAAACCAGTTCGAAGGGACTGTGAAATCGAGCTAGGCTTGCGTGGGCTATTCAGTTGTTTTCTATGGATCTAAACTATCACAGTCTAATGGCAGTGAAAAGGCCATTTACCTATCGTTACTCGCTGTTACAGGGGTTAGCAATGGTAACAAAACTCCCCGCAAAAGATAGTTGGGCGCAAAAGATAGTTGGGCGCAAAAGATAGTTAGGCCAAGTTCAGCGGATCAACGTCAATGGTGAGGCTCACCGAGGCGGGGCAGTGGTGCCTGAGGTCTTGCAGGTTGGGCAGCGGCTCGTCCATCGGCCCCTTGACCAGCAAATGCCAGCGATAGCGCCGCGCCACCCGAGGAATCGGGGCCGGAGCTGGCCCCAGCAGTTGGTAAGATGTGCCCTCTAGGTGGCGCATCACCTGCTGGGCCAGGGTTGCGGCGGTCTGCTCTACGGCTTTGGGGTCGTTGCTGCTCAGCCGCAGCAGCACCATTTGCCCGGCAGGGGGGTACTGCAACAGCTGCCGCTGCGCCCATTCTTCGGCAATAAACCCCTCGTAGGCGTGGCCTGTCACCGCTGCGATTACAGGATGGTCGGGGGTGTAGGTCTGCAAAAACACCTGCCCTGGCTGGGTGCCGCGCCCCGCCCGGCCCGCCACCTGAATCAGCATTTGCAGGGCGCGCTCGCTGGCCCAGTAGTCATTCATATATAAGAGGCCGTCGGCGGCGATGATGCCGACGACAGTCACCTGGGGTAGGTCAATGCCCTTGGTCAGCATTTGGGTGCCCACCAGCAGGTCAGCCCCGCCTTCGGCAAAGCGGGTGAGCAAAGCGCGGTGGGCACCCTTGGTGCGGGTAGTGTCGCTGTCGAAGCGAATGCAGCTGAGAGCAGGAAAAGTCTCGGCCAGGGCGTTGACCACCCGCTGGGTGCCGCTGCCAAAGTGCTTTAGGTAGGGCGAGCTGCACTCTGGGCATTGCTTGGGGTGGCCCTGGCTGTAGCCACAGTAGTGGCAGCGCAGGGTCATGGCGCTGTTTGCCCCCGGCTGGTGGTACGACAGCGACACGTCGCAGTGGGGGCACATCATCACGTGGCCGCAGCTGCGGCACGACACAAAACTGCTGTGCCCCCGCCGATGAATGAACAGCAGCCCTTGATTGCCCTCAGCTTTCATGGCGGCCAGGGCGGTTTGCAGGGGGCGACTGAGAATGCTGCGGTTGCCGTCTTGCAGCTCGTCGCGCATATCGATTACTTTCACCTCGGGCAGCGGCTGGGCCTGCACCCGCTGGGGCAGAGAAAGGTAGGTCCAGGGG
>QBMN01000039.1:0-260 GCA_003241845.1 Shackletoniella antarctica
CCACGGGGGCTGGAGCCACGGGGGCTGGAGCCACGGGGGCCATGACGGTGGCCACCGGAGCCGAGCGCACAGCGGCGCGAGCTGGGGGCGAGACGGCTTTAGCCGGAGCCACATTGGCGACCGGTTTTGCCGCCGCCGGTTTGGGTGTTGTCTTAGGGGCGAGCTTTGCTGCCGACCGCGCCGGAACAGACGTGACTGCGGGTCTAGTCGCCGCCGGACGAGTTGCCGGAGCGGCGGGGGGCACCGGGGGGCCGCCCCCG
>QBMN01000039.1:270-29441 GCA_003241845.1 Shackletoniella antarctica
CCCCAGACGATGTGGGAGAGCTGCGCCCGCTGGGCCTGAAGCTGATGACGGAAGTCGGCGAGTTCGTCAAACATGGCGTCGACGGAGGTGCTGAGGGCGGCGCGATCGCTCTGTCGCTGCTCCTGATTTACTACCGCCGCCTGCTGGCGCACTACCGTTAGGTCTTTGAGGGTGGCCTGCACCTGCACCTGAAGGTCTTCGACGTAGGCGGTGAGCTGGGGCAGCAGTTTGGCCCGCACCATGGCCTGGTTGTGGCGATAGCCCGCCAGATCTACCGCTGTCTGGGCCTGAATTTCAGTGACTCGCTGCTGCACCTGGCGCAGTTCTTGGGCGATTTCTAGGCGCAGTTCGCTGACGGTGACTTGCAGCACCTGGCAGTCGTACTCCAGCTTTTGGCGCACTTCGGCAGCGCTAATTTGGCGATCGGCCTGGTAGTTGGCCAGCAGCACATCGGTCTCGGCCTGAAGCTGCTGAATGTAGTCTTGGCGAGCCAGTTGCCGAGGCAAAATCTGGGCGGTGCGATCGGCGGTGGTTTGGGCCAGCCACAGGGTAGTGTTGGCGCGCAGGTCGGCCATCAGCTGATCGAGGTCTTGGCGCAGCTGCCCAGCGGGGGCCAGCCGCTCGGCCTGCCAGCCCTCCAGGTCAGTGGCGACCTGGTCGCGCCGGTTAACCACCTCACTCTGGCGCAGCTGTCGTGCGGCTTGCCACTGGTCATAAAGTGCTGTCACAGGACTGCTCTCCCTCTAGTGCGGATGAAATAGTGCGAATGAAATAGTGCAGATGAAATAGTGCAAATGAAATGGGGTGAATAATAAACCTCATCCAGGTTCAGATGTGGAGTTCTGCCTCTGGGATAACTACAGGTTCTGAGCTGGACTTGGTATTTGGAGAATCTTTGGGGACGGCAAGGAGAGAAAATGGCGCGAAGAGAAGACCGTTTACCAGACTCAAAAATCTAGAAATATTTGAGCGTCTGACTGTGATGATGAGGCGCTGTTCTGGTGCTTGCCGACGGCATATTTTCTGTCAGATTTGCCGTTAATAGTCGCGATGTAAGATGTTTATTTTACCTGGTTTATGGGGCAGCTAAAAATTGGCTAAAGCCAGTATTTTGCTGCCCCAGTAGGTGCAGAGAGCGAAGGCGCTCTTAGGCAGCAGGCACAGCCGCTTGAGCGGTCAGGCCAACGGCTTCGGCGTACTTGAGGTAGGTGTCGACGGAAGCGATCACAATACGGGCTTCGATAGCCAGCAGTTCAATACCAACCAGAGAAACACGAACCCAAGCATCAATCACGATGCCTTTGTCCAGAATGCGGTCAACAACTTCAGCCAAGCTAGAGGAAGAGTTTACTTTTTCAACAGCCATGATTTTGAACCCCTAAAAAATTAATGTGTTCACGAACTTGCAAAGATAGCTTTCTGAGATGCACTTAGCTGCTACTGCGAAGAAGCGGTATAAACAGACTTAGTGCGTAGGGCTTATTCCTTGCACCTTTGTAGTCTGCCCATCTGGTTAGACCAGCTCACAGTTTAGGGAAAATCAGTTTATTTATCGTTACCTACAGTCTCCTGATTCCCGCTCCTACGGGCTAGAACTCCCTTGGGCAGCCAATCTCAGCTAGATGCTAGATAATAAAAGGCGCAACGCTACCGTTAGGCAACAGCATGATGGACGACGCAACTCTAGAAGTGCTGCTGCAAAGCCTCAAGCAGGAGGACGAATATCAGCGAGAGCTGGCTACTGCGGCCCTGTGGCAGCGATGGTTTTACCAAAAAGGCGAAACCGGCAACCAGCGCCTGCGAGCTGCTCAAACCCTGATAGATGAAGAACGCCTCGACGCGGCGGCAGCGCTGCTGTCAGCCCTGGTGGTAGAACTACCAGACTTTGCCGAGGCCTGGAACCGCCGAGCGGTGCTCTACTACCTACAGCACCTCTATTTGGAGGCCCTGGCCGACTGCCAACGGGTGATTGAGCTGGTGCCATACCACTTTGGGGCGCTGCACGGGCTGGGGCTGTGCCATGCCGCCCTGGGCAAGTACGAGGAGGCGATTCAGATGTTTCGGCGGGCGCTGGTGGTGCAGCCCTACGGCCTGGTCAACCAGCGGTTGATTTTAGAATGCACGGCCCGGCTGAGCTGAGCAGCTCGACAGACTATAGCCAGTTCGCCAGCAGAGTTTTCGCGATTGACGGTCACCATGTCCTACGCGAACTGGCCACCGCTATATTATGGGGTCTCAAAGCAGCCGATTTTCCCTGAGTCAGAGACGTTTATGGCCAGCCATTCTACCCCAGACCCCGCCACCCTTTTGACCCGGCTGCGGGAGGGCAATGTGCGGCTTGTGCGGGTGGTGTGGTGCGACAACGGCAACGTGATTCGCGGTAAGGCCATCCATATCGATGCGCTAGCTCGGCAGCTAGAGACGGGCGCTTGCGGGGTGGGGCTGTCGGCGGCGCAGCAGGCGATTTCGGTAGTGGCCGATGCGGTGGCACCCGGCAGCGGGCTGGGGCCGGTGGGGGAGGTGTGGCTGGTGCCCGACTGGCCGACGCTACAGCTTTTGCCCTACGCCCCTGGGCAGGCGCGGGTGATGGGGGAAATGGTGCAAGACGGCCAGCCCTGGCCCTGGTGCTCGCGGCAGTTTCTCAAGCGTCTGGTGCAGCGGGCGGCAGAGGCGGGGTTTACGATCAAGGCAGCCTTTGAGCCAGAGTTTTATCTGCTGCGGCGCGGGGAAAAGGGCCTGCTCCCCGCCGACAGCACGCCCTTTGCGGCCACCCTGGCGATGGATGTGCATCAGGCGGTGGTGATGGCGATCGCCGATGCCCTCAGCGGCCAGGGCATCTCCGTAGAGCAGTACTACCCCGAGTCGGGGCCGGGCCAGCAGGAAATCTCGGTGCGCTACACCGATGCCTTGGCCGCCGCCGACCAGCACATTGTCTACCGCGAAACGGTGAAGGCGATCGCCCACCAGCACGGTCTGGTGGCCTCCTTTGTGCCCAAGCTATACGAGGCCCACGCGGGCAGCGGCTGTCACCTGCACCTGAGTCTGTGGCAGGGCGATCAAAACCTGATCCCCGACGGCTCGGGCGGGCTGTCAGACATCGCCAGAGCCTTCGCCGCCGGGCTGCTGCGCCATCTGCCAGCGCTGATGGCGATTACCACCCCCAGCCCCAACTCCTACCGGCGGCTGCGGCCCCACTGCTGGAGCGGGGCCTACTGCGCCTGGGGCATGGATAACCGAGAGGCGGCGCTGCGGGTGCCGAGCAATTTGGCACCACCCAGCCCGACCCACCTGGAACTCAAGACAGTGGATGGGGCGGCGAACCCTTACTTGGCGCTGGGAGGGGCGATCGCCGCCGGTCTAGACGGCATTGCCCAAGGCTATGGGCTACCCGACCCGGTGCAGCAAGATCCGGGGGAGCTGTCGGAGGCGGAAAGATGCGATCGCGGCATCGCCCTGCTGCCCCAGTCTCTGGCGGAATCTCTAGCGGCCCTAGAGCAAGATGCGGTGCTGCTAGATGCCCTGGGTGCGCCGCTGGCTCAAACCCACCTGGCGGTGCGCCAGGCCGAGCTGGCAGCCATGGCGGGCATGACCCTAGAGGCAGAGGTGGAGCTGCTGCTAGATCGGTATTAATCTTCTATCGACAGCTCATGGATATTCCAGAGGGCACCGCCGAGGGCCGTGTACTTCACCCCTTCGACCCGGTTGCGCACGGCGGTGAGCGATAGGTTATTGATCAGATAGATAAATGGCAGATAGTCTTGGGTAAGCTGCTGGGTCTCTTTGTACAGCTCAAAGCGCTCGTCTTCGTCGATTACCTGGGCGGCCTGAACGTAAATATCGGCGATGCGGCGCTCCCAGTCGGCGGCCTGCCAACCATTCAAAGGAGCTTGACCCGGCCCGGCATTTTGGTTGAAAGCGTGGAGTGCCCCGTCGAGCAGCCACACGTTGGCCCCACCGTTGGGTTCTAGCCCGCCCGTTAGCCCCAGCACAAAGGCATCCCACTCCAGGCTATCGGTGAGGCGGTCAACCAGGGCATTAAAGGCCAGGGGTTGAAAGTCAACCTGCATGCCCAGCTTTTCTAGATCGTTCTTGATTTGTGCCCCAATTGACTCGCGAATCTTGTTGCCGGAGTTGGTGATTAGGGTAAATCTTACCCGGTTGCCTGCCGCATCCAACAGTTCACCGGCAGGGTTGTACTGAAAGCCATCGGCCACCAGCAGCTCTTTGGCCTTTTCAAGGTCGTAGTCGTAGGTGCGAATGCCCATTTCGGGCGGGGCATAGAAGGGGCTGGGCACCGAGATCGGCGAGGTCTGGGGTTCCCCCAGGCCCTGGAAGATGTTGTTGACCATGGTGGCGCGATCAATGCCGTAGGAGACCGCCTGGCGAAAGGCCACGCTGTTGAACCAGGCCGACTTGATCGGGTCAACTAGGGGCTTACCGTTGCGGCTGGCTCGGTTGAGGTTAAAGGCCAAAAAGTTAGTGCCTAGGCCAGGGCCGCCGTTGTAAATGGTGAAGTTGCCCCGCTCTTCTTCACGCTTGAGCAGCGAAAAAAAGTCGGGCTGCACCCCCACCGAGTCAAGCCCGCCAGAGCGAAACTGAAAGAACGCCGTATCGGTGGAGCTAACAATCTGCCAGACAATTTGCTCGATGTATGGCTGGGAATTGCCCTGGCTGTCTTGCCGCCAGTAGTAGGGGTTGCGCTCAAAAATTACCCGTTCGCCGGGTACATACTGGGTCAGGCGGTAGGGGCCATTGACGATGATCTGACTCGGGGGGGTGTTGGTGCCCCAGGTGGAAAGAAACAGCGGATTGCCCTGAGCATCGACGCTGTCTACCGACGACTGGAGAATGTGGGCCGGAATGATATTTAGGCTGGTGTTTTCTAGCATGGGGGCAAAGGGCTCGGGCAGGGTAAACTGCACCCGCCGCTCGTCTAGCTTGCTGACCTCAGGGAAAAGTCCCTCGGTGCCAATGCGAAACCCGTCTCGACTGTTGGTCGGAATGTCGGGGTTAAACAGCACGTCGTAGGTAAACAGCACATCGTCTACGGTGAGGGGTTCGCCGTCTGACCAGCGCAGCCCGTCGCGCAGGGTAAACACCAGAATTTTGCCCTCGTCTTCGATCTCCCAACTTTCGGCTAGGGCGGGCACCGTCTCGCCGCTGACGCCATCGGTAGTGGTCAGCCCCTCAAAGGTAAAGCTAAAAATATTGGGCGACTCTTGACTGAGAACGGGGTTGAAGGTTTTGGGATCGCTGAGCACGCTGAGCACCAGCCGGGGCACATCGGCACTGGCCTGGGCAAACTGGCTGAGGTTGCAGCCCGTGGTCGTCAGGCTCAGCACCAGCAGCAGCGCCAGAGACAGCAGCCGTTTAATTGGGTTTCCCCAGAGGCCAGCGCTGTGGAGAGTGCGGGTTGCCCCAGATGCCTGCGTCATGGTTGTTACCTTCCTATCGGCCAAGATATACCCAGTCCGGCTCGGGAGCTGGAGTTTTCTTACTGGCAAAACCCCACTTCTGAACTTGGATTGGGTTTAATGCCTCAAACACTATAGCGATTAACACCTTTAGATAGAGATGCTAAGGAATGTAGCCTGCGATCGCAGCCTCTGTAGCAGGCCTTTCTGTAGCAGGCCTCAGAGTTTAGGGCACCCTAGAGACATTCCCCCAAGAGAGTCACGAGAGCATCATGGCTAATCGCTATTACCTATACGGCATTTTTCCGGCCCCTGGCCCGGCTGAGCTACCCCTAGAGGGGCTAGACGGGCAGGTGGTGCAGGCCCAGCAGCTGGGCGACTTCACGTTTCTTTATTCTATTGCTTGCCAAAAGCGTTATCTGTCGAGCCGCAAAAACCTGCTGGGCCACGAAAAGGTGCTAGAAGCCGCCATGGAACAGGGGTACCGCACCCTGCTGCCGCTCCAGTTTGGTCTGATTGTTGAAAGCTGGGAGCAGGTGCAAGTAGACCTGGTTGACCCCTACGCGGAGGATCTCACCCAGCTGTTTGGGCGGCTCGACGGCTGTCGCGAGGTGAGCATTAAAGTGCAGTGGGAGCCTTCCACGGAGCTAGAGCTAATGATGGCCGAAAATGCCGATCTTCGCGCCCAGCGTGACCAGCTCGAAGGCACCCAGCTGGGCATGGATCAGGTGATTTTCATTGGCCAGCAGATTGAGGCGGCTCTGGAGGAGCGCAAGCAGGGGATCATTGACCAGTTTAGTCAGGTGCTGACACCGCTAGCCAAGGACGTGCTGGAAAACGTCCCCCAGACTGATGTGATGATCTACAATGCCGCCTACCTGATTTCGTGGGAGAGCGAGGCGGCATTTAGCGAGGTTGTGGATGCCGTAGACGCTACTTTTGGCGATCGCCTGCGAATTCGCTACAACAATTTTACCGCCCCCTATAACTTTGCCCAGCTCGGCTAAGACACATCCCAGTCCAGTCGTGAAAGTCGGCCTTTAGAAACTAACTTTCCTGAGCTGGACTGGGTATGACTGCCCCCTTATCACACTGCTAAACCTATGCTGTTCAAACTTCTCTTTGCCCCTGTGCTTGGCCCCATTGAGGGGGTGAGCTGGATAGCCAAAAAGCTCCTAGAGCAGGCCGATGTGTCTACCAACGATCTCGAGAGTCTGCAAAAGCAGCTGCTGGCCCTGCAACTCTCCTTTGATATGGGCGATCTGTCTGAAGCAGACTTTGAAGTCCAAGAAGAAGAAATTCTCATCGCCATTCAGGCAATTGAAGACGAAGAGGATGAAGATGACTAAAAACTGGGGTGCTAGGATTCGAACCTAGGAATGCCGGGACCAAAACCCGGTGCCTTACCACTTGGCGACACCCCATCGATATCGCTTTCGTAATATAGCAGGTTAAGCCGCACCCCTGTCAAGATGGGTTAATAACTTGAGTTTAGAGCCTGTCTAGGTGAGCGGGGGTGGCGGTTTGCAGGCCCAGAGAACAAGGGCTTAGCGGCTGTATACAAAGATCTTGTATGGCTTGGGGTGGCTATTCTGTCAGCGGTGCTTTGATTTTCACAATGGTAGGTACAGGCAGTTTGCCTGGGGTGCATTAACAAGCCGTTATCCACAGGTTTTAGCCTGCTTTTCCATGGCTACTGACAGGTTTTATGTCGATCTGCCGTCCCTAGGGCAGTTTTTAGATTTAGCTAACCCCAACAACTACGTCGATGCCCCGGCCGATTGGTATGTGCTGGTGACCGATGTGGTGGCCTCAACCGAGGCGATCGCCCGAGGGCGGTACAAAGAGGTCAACGTGCTGGGGGCTAGCTCGATTGTGGCGGTGCTCAACGCCGTTGCCCCCCTGGAGGTGCCCTTTGTATTTGGCGGCGATGGGGCGCTGCTGCTGGTGCCCCCCACCGCCGTACATGCTGCCCGCGAGGCGCTGCTGGGCATCCGTGCCCTGGCCCACGAATCCTTTGGGCTAGATTTGCGGGTGGGGATTGTGCCCTTGACGGCGGTGGTGTCTCAGCGCCCGGTGCGGGTGGCGAAACTGCGCCTCAGCCCTACCTATTGCCAGGCTAGCTTTATCGGCGGCGGCCTGACCTACGCCACCGACCTGGTGAAAGCTGACCCCACCTACCGGCTCGATGTGCCGGGCGATCGCGCGACGGCTGACCTCAGTGGGTTAGAGTGCCGCTGGCAAGACATTCCCAGCCCCCGGGGCCATACCGTGAGCCTGATTGTGGCGGCCCTGCCCAGCGGCGGCTACGTCAATGAATATCTCTACGGCGAGGTGCTAGAAACCCTGCGCTGCATCTACGGCGATCGCGACGGCTATCACCCGGTGGCGACGGCCGCCCTGAATCTCTCCATCAACCCCCAGCGTTTGGCAGCTGAAGCCAAGGCCAGGGCCAAAAGCGCTCAGTGGGGCGATCGCGTTTTCTACACCGCCAAGGCATACCTAGAGAGCCTGCTGGGCATGGGCCTGATGGGGTTAAACATACGCTCTGGAGACGTAGAGTGGGGTCGCTACAAAGCCGATGTGCGGGCGGCCTCTGACTACCAAAAGATTGATGACGCCCTACGCATGGTGATTGCCGGTAGCCCAGCCCAGACCGAGCAACTGGTGCGCTATTTGGAAGATCGTCTAGAGCAGGGGCACCTGGTCTACGGCATTCACGTGTCTGACCGGGCGCTGATGACCTGCCTGATTATGGACCGGCGCGATCGCCACTTTCATCTGATTGACGGGGCCGATGGGGGCTATGCCCTGGCGGCCCAGCGGATGAAAGCTCGGCTCCAGGGCAAGACGCAAAACTGGCGGGCCTATGCACGGCTGGCCCAGCGCCGTCACCCCAGCCTGGGGTCGCTGCTAAGCACTAGCGCTTAGCAGCTGGTTCTCGGTCTGGGGCGGTTCAGATTTGGGATCAGGTGGTGTATTCGGCGTTGATTTTGACGTAGTCGTAGCTCAGGTCGCAGCCCCAGGCCAGGCCGCTGCCGGGGCCATCGCCAATGCTGACGCCAATGGCAACGGTGTCGGTTTTGAGGTATTCGCCCTGGGTGGCCGCCGTCAGGTAGGCGCTGGCGGCGGGGCGATCAAAGGTCAGGGGCTGACCGTGCTCCATCAGCAGCATGTCGCCCAGCTGCACCCGCAGATCGCTCTGGTCAAAGGTGACCCCGGCCCGCCCGGCGGCGGCAGCAATGCGGCCCCAGTTGGGGTCGTGGCCAAAGATCGCCGACTTTACCAGAGACGACCCGGCGATCGCCTTGGCCACCTGGCCCGCAGCGGCGGCGGTGGCGGCCCCGGTGACGCTGACTTCGATTAAACAGGTGGCCCCTTCGCCGTCGCGGGCGACGCACTTGGCCAGGTACTGGCAGACGGCAGTGAGCATGGCCTCGAGCTGGTCGGCCTCGGCCCCTTCATCGGTGATGGCGGGGGTGCGCGACTCGCCGTTGGCCAGAGCGATTAGGGTGTCGTTGGTGCTGCTGTCGCCGTCGACGGTGATCTGGTTAAAGCTGCGATCGGCGGCGCGGCGCAGCATGTCTTGCCACAGGGTGGGCGATACGGTGGCGTCGCAGGTGACAAAGGCCAGCATGGTGGCCATGTTGGGGTGAATCATGCCCGAGCCTTTGGCGATGCCGCCAATGCGCACGGGGCGATCGTGAATGGTGGTTTCCATGGCGATGATTTTGGTCACCAGGTCGGTGGTGACGATCGCCCCGGCGGCGGCATCGGAGCCTTCAGCGGAAAGGCTCTCTACCAAGGTGGGGATGCCCGCCTTGAGCTGATCCATTTTGATCCGCTGGCCGATTACCCCGGTGGAGGCGATCAGCACGGTTTCGGGGGGCAGGTTGAGGGCAGCGCCTAGCGAGGCAGCGCTTTCGACCGTATCTACCCAGCCCTGGTTGCCGGTGCAGGCGTTGGCCTGGCCCGCGTTGATCAGAATGGCGCGGGCGCTGGGGCGGGCTTCGAGGCGCTGGCGGCAGTAGTCGACGCAGGCGGCGCGCACGTGGCTGGTGGTAAAGACCCCCGCGGCGATCGCCTCACAGTCTGAATAGATCAGCGCCAGGTCAGGCGCACCAGAGGGTTTGAGCCCTGCGGTAATCCCCGCGGCCTGGAATCCTTTGGGTGCCGTAATGCCCCCCTCAATCACCCGCCAGTCTGCCATATTGTTGTTGCCCCTTAGGTCTGCCGGGGATTATACCAAGCTTCTATTTAGAAAGTATCCAAAGTTTCAGGTAGTAGCCGAAAACGATACTCATGAATTTGAATGAGGTTCAACAGAAATAGATTGCCTCAATGTTTCAGATCTCTCTGGATGCTTGTAATCAAATTCACCTACCCGTGTTTCCTCTTCACACTTTTTCAGATGATTAATCACAGTCCCGAAAAGATCGCCATACTGATAACCACTCCTGAAACAAAGCTTTTCAAGATCCTGAGAGGATGTTTTATTAACGCATTCTCTAACGAGTATGCCAAAGATCTTTCGATATCTATCCTTAGTATCAGATAAAGTCCCTGAAGTCTCAAGATAATTCTCAAAGTCATCAATAAAGTTAGTTTGAGGAGCTCTTCTGCCCTTTTCACTCATGGATCCGTGTGCCTCTAGTCACTTTGGGTATTATATCTCACATTAGCTTTTACTCTAGAGCAAGAAGCCCTGGTTTTGAAACTGCAAGACGGCCTTCGGTATACTGCGAATATTGGATCCACATTCAATAATTCATTGCTACAGGTGAATTACAGTGGTAGGCATAACAATAGTCCGGACACTTTTCTGGGCAAGCGCTAGAACCCTTGATGTCCCGTTGGCTAGACTGCTGTGAAAGAGGTCTGAAACCCTCATTCTACCGTTGGCTATCAAAAACTGTCCGGAGTGTTGGCATAAGGTACATTGCTTCGAAAAGCTTAAGGGCACCTCGAAAAATACAGAGCTTATTGAGAACGACAACGGAATGCCAAGGGTTTCAGCTCTCAACAATCCCTAATAAGGCAAGTAATCGAGGTGCCCTTAATACAAGGACTTCAAACTCGTAGAATTTATTGGGTTATAGATCATGGGACTGTTAAAAAAGGTAAAGGACGCTGCAAAAACGCAAATTCTTCAACGATCTGCCCGCCGATCAGGTGTTCTTGAATAATGCGCTCGATCACCACTGGGGTGGCGCTGTGATACCAGACGCCGTCGGGGTAGACCAGCAGAATTGGCCCCCGGCGGCAAACCCGCAGACAGTTGGCCTTGGTGCGAAAAACACAGGTGGGGCGCTCTGCCGTAGGCCGATCCAATCCCAATTCCTTTAAACGGTTCTTGAGATAATCCCAGGCGACGATGCTCTCGGCTTTGTCGCAGCACTTGGGCTTGGTCTGGTCGGCGCAGATAAACACATGGCGCTGAATGGTGTTGAGCGCTAGGGCATCTACACAGGCCGCCAGGGAATCACAGGCATCGGGAGCGTTACTCATCGGGGTTGGCAGCAGGTTTTGCGGGGTCAGTGGCCGCTGGGGATTCGGTGGATGCTGCGAGATCGGTGGACGCTGCGGGTTCCCCAGGCTTTTCGGGTTCAGTTTTAGCAGGCCCAGTTTCAGAAGGCTCCACACCGGGGGCAGTGGCCTCGGACGCAGGCGCAGGTTCGGCGACAGGTGCAAGCGCAGCGGCAGAAAGAACAACCGCTTCGTCCGGGGGCAGCTCAGAGCGCACTCGGCGAATGGGCAGGTTGGCGATCAGCGCCGTCATGCGCTGGTCGCTTTCGAGGGTAAATTCTAAATGCTCTTGGTCTAGCTCGACATAGCGGGAGACCACTGCCAGAATCTCTTGGCGCATTTTTTCGACCACCTCGGGGGTGAGGTCGGCGCGATCGTGGGCCAGCACAAATTGCAGCCGCTGTTTCACCTCGGCTCGGCTGGAGAGATTGCGGTTGCGGTTAAACAGCTTATCGAGAAGTTCGCTTAGCATCGGCACTGGCGGCTAGGTAAAAAAACATCAAACACCGGATTTATGCTCTTGAGTAGGCTTCATAACCCGCTGAGACAGGGGCCTAGCCTCGAAAAAATCGGCGCAGGCGGCTAAACAGATCGTCGTGGGTGGCGTTGAGGTCAATCAGCGGCACCTCTTCGCCCACCAGGCGGCGAGCAATGTTGTTAAAGGCGACCCCCGCCAACGACAGCTGCTTGTCGAGCACCAGCGGCTCGCCCCGGTTAGAGGCCACAATCACCCGCTCGTCGTCGGGCACCACTCCTAGCAGGGGCACGGCGAGAATATCGAGCACGTCGCGCACCGACATCATCTGGTCTTCTTGCACCATTTTGGGCTTGATGCGGTTGATCAGCAGCTTGGTAAATTTCACATCGTTGGCTTCAAGCAGGCCAATCACCCGATCGGCATCGCGCACGGCAGAAATTTCGGGAGTGGTGACGACGATCGCCTCTTTGGCCGGGGCGATCGCATTCTGAAAGCCCATCTCAATCCCCGCTGGGCAGTCGATCAAAATAAAGTCGTGGCTGGGGGCCAGACCCGCCACCAGCTCTTTCATTTGCTCGGGGGTGATGGCTTCTTTGTTGCGGTTTTGGGCGGCGGCCAGCAGGCCTAGGGTGGGCTGGCGCTTGTCTTTGACCAGGGCTTTCTCTACCGAGCAGTCGCCCGCCAGCACGTCGAGGGCGGTGTAGACAATGCGGTTTTCTAGGCCCAGCAGCAGGTCGAGGTTGCGCAGGCCAAAGTCGGCATCAACGACGGCAACCCGCTGATTGCGCTGAGCCAGAGCCATGCCCAGGTTGGCGGTGCAGGTGCTCTTGCCGACGCCCCCTTTGCCCGAGGTCATTACGATAATGCGAGTCATGGACGAACCCAACTTTCCTTAAGGAACCAACTGCCTGACGAAAACAACCGTTAATGATACGCCATAGGCGCAGGCTGAGGACTGCGAATTAAACCTTAAACGCATCGGTGAGCTGTGCCCCCTGCCCCAGGGTGGCGTCGAAGTTTTGGCGGGCAAAGGCCTGGGCCTGGGCAATGCGGATGGCGTTGTCGCCCACGTAGGCTACCTCGGGCAGGTATTGACTGGTGGGGCCGTCGGGGGCGCGGGCCACCAGGTCGGCCAGGCGCAGCTGGGTGGGGTGCATTTGCAGCGCCATGATGCAGCGACTGCGATCGCCCCCCGACCCCGCATGGGCCGTGCCCCGCAAGCGGCCCCACACCAAAATGTCGCCCTCCGACACGAGGGAACTGCCGGGGTTGGCATCCCCCAGCACAATGATCGTGCCGGGGTGGCGAATTTCTGTGCCCGATCGCACCGTGGTTTGTAGGTACAGCGGTTCTGCCAGGGGCTGGCCGGGGGGCGGGGGCGACTGCACCAGGGTATCTTCCGCCGCCAGCTGATCGACCGAGTAGCCAGCGGTAACGGCGGCGATCGCAGTTTGGCGGCGGCTGGTAATCACCCGCTTGAGGGTGAGCTGAGCGGCGGAGAGCAGTTCTTCTAGAGACTGGAGCTGGCGGGCATCGAGCAGGCGATCGCGGGCGGCCAGATGCACCACCGTATGGGGCTGCCAACATCTTTCTCCGCCGTTGAGCCGCTGCTTGAACTGCTGCAATAGCTCGCCCCAGGCTAGGGCACCAGCTTCTGCCTCAGAGCCGTTGGGCATGAGCAGCACCAGGTGATCGGTTTCGCCGCGCAGCCGCAGCTGGGTACGGGGATCAATTGGTGGGGCTGGTGCCCTGGCCTGGGCTGGAACTGGCGTGATTGGCGGCGGGTCGGCAGCTAAGGCCTCGGTCGCGGCTGGATTGGGTACAGCAGCAGCCGCTATGGCAGCAGGGGCAGAGTCGTCAGGAACCATAGAACCTTACAGGGGCAAAATACTGGGCACAGGCCGGTGCTGCCATATTAGATCACGGCGGCTAGATCACGGCGGTTAGGATAGCGGCCCAGAGAAAGGTCGGTTTTCCCCTTGCGGTTTGCCCCAGGCTGTTGGTTATGATGAGTACAGTTCCACTACGGCGTTGGTGACTGCCAACAATGTTTGTCGATCTATGTTTGTTCCGAACGGGAGCCAAACTGCACCGGCGGCAGTAGACCGAGCTTGTACTCGGAAACTTCAAGCCAAGTGCTAAGGCACCCACCTGGTTTTCCCAGGTCGGAAACTGAGGTAAGACGGCGCTGCGGTGGAACCCTTAGCATTCTCAAAAATAAATTTTCGGCGTTCCCCTATCCGGTTGGATGGGGGAATTGTTGTTTTAGCCTTGAAGGTAAGTCGCGAAAGTAAGATGAGTCGCGGAAGTGTGATTTAGCTTACTTGAACGTTAGTATTGACAGCAAGGTTAGCTGCGGCAAAGACCTATACATGGTGCCTGCTCCTGGAGCGGTTTACCCAGCTAAACCTGATCCAAGTCCGGAAGTAGAGTTCTGCCTGGGGAGTTCTACCTGGGGAAAAGCTACCGATCTCGAGCTGGACTTGGCGTAGCTCAAAAGTTTGATGATGTGTGTTTTAAAGGCTTGGGCCGTTGAATTCGGTTGATTTTCCCGCCAGCGTGATTCGTTTAGAAAATGGACTGACCCTGATCCACCAAGAGATTGCGGCGACGCCCGTGGTAGTGGCAGATGTGTGGGTAAGGGCCGGGGCCATCACAGAACCGGCGGAGTGGGCAGGCATGGCCCACTTTTTAGAGCACATGATTTTTAAGGGCACCGACCAGCTGCCGCCCGGCATCTTTGACTACGCCATTGAAACCCATGGGGGCATGACCAACGCGGCCACCAGCCACGACTACGCTCACTTTTTTATCACCATTGCCGCCGATATGCTGCCCCAGACGCTGCCTTACCTGGCCGACCTGCTGCTGCACGCAGCGATTCCGGCCGATGAGTTTAGCCGCGAGCGTCAGGTGGTGCTGGAAGAAATTCGCCAGGCCCAGGATGACCCCGACTGGCTGGGCTATCAGGCCATGTCTGAGGCAGTGTACCAAGATCACCCCTACGGTCGCCCGGTGCTGGGCACCGCCGAGATCTTGCAGCGGCGATCGCCCGAAGAGATGCGCTGCTTTCACCAGGCCCACTACCAGCCCGACAAAATGACGGTGGTGATCGCTGGCGGCATTGCCCTAGAGCCGACGGTGGCCATGGTGAAGCACGCCTTTCGCGGGTTTGCGTCACCGCCCCCCTGCCCAGCGGCGGCGGTGGCACCCGTGCCTACGCTGCCGGGGGTACGCCGCGAAATTCTCCATCTGCCGCGCCTAGAGCAGTCGCGGCTGACCATGGCCTGGCTCGGCCCCGGCATCGATCAGCTCGAAACCGCCTACGGTCTAGATTTGCTGGCAGCGATTTTGGCGGAGGGGCGCACCTCTCGGCTGGTGCGTGAGCTGCGAGAAGACCGCCAGCTGGTGCAGGATATTGGCGCTGGGTTTTCGATGCAGCGAGAGTGCAGCCTGTTTACCATTCAGGCCTGGCTCGATGGCGGCGATATCGACCGGGTAGAGGCGATTGTCTGCGATCGCATCAGCGAGCTAGCCGCCAAGCCGATCTCCGATGCCGAAATGGCACGGGCCAAGCGTCTGCTGTGCAACGACTACGCCTTCTCTACCGAAGCGCCGGGGCAGCTGGCGGGGCTGTACGGCTACTACGGCACCATTGCCGCCGCTGATCGCTGTCTGGCCTACGTGCCCACCCTACAACAGTACAAAGAAGCCGACCTCCGCAATTTGGCGGCCCAGTATCTAACGCCCCTGCGCTACGTGTCTACGATTCTGCGCCCGGCCTGAGGCCCCCTGGGCAGACTATAGTTATTGTGGCTATTGCCCCCAGTGCCCGACGTCATGCTTCGCTTCGCGCTTAATTAATTCTCTTCACCCACTAGTTTTTGCCCGTGACAGCCTCTCTTCTTCAAGCACCGCGCCTGCACCGCACTGTTTTAGCCAACGGCTTAACGGTGCTCGTTTTAGAAAACCCCGTCGCCGACATTGTCTCGGCCCGCATGTTTATTCGGGTGGGCAGCGCCTCTGAGGCTTCCCACCAGGCAGGGCTAGTGAGCTTTCTGATGGGGTTGCTCACCAAGGGCACCGCTGCGCTCTCGTCGATGGCGATCGCCGAAACCGTCGAATCGGTCGGGGCCAGCCTGGGCACCGATGCCGCCGCCGACTACAGCGTCATCAGCCTCAAAACCGTCTCCGCCGACTTTCCCGAAATCTTTGCCCTGGCCGCCACCCTGCTGCGCCAGCCCAGCTTCCCCACCGAAGAAATTGAGCTAGAGCGCAAGCTCACTCTGCAACAGATCCGCTCGATGCAGGAGCAGCCCTTCACCCTGGCCTTCAACCAGCTCCGCCAAGATATGTATGGCGAGCACCCCTATGCCCGGCCCGGCATTGGCACCGAAGCTACGGTGGGGGCAATTACCCAACCAGATCTAGTTGACTTTCATCGCCAGCACATGCGCCCCGACAGCGTAGTGATTACCATTGTGGGCCGCATCACCCCCGCAGCGGCCCTGGCCCAGGTGGAGCAAGCCCTGGGCGACTGGCAGGTGCCCGATGCCTCATCTCCTCCAGCCCTGGTGTTTCCGGCGGTGCTGACCACCCCCACCTGCTCCATGGCAGCCCAAGAAACCAACCAGGCCATTGTCATGGTGGGTTACCCAGCCGCCTCAGTGAAGCACCCCGCCTACGCCGCCCTTAAGCTAATCAACACCTACCTGGGCAACGGTCTCTCTAGCCGCCTATTTGTCGAACTGCGCGAAAAACGCGGCCTGGCCTACGATGTCTCGGCCTTTTACCCCACTCGCCTGGGGCCGTCTCAGTTTGTCGCCTACATTGGCACCGCTCCCGAAAACACCGCCACTGCCCTAGAGGGGCTGCGGTTTGAGGTCGAGCGACTGCAAGAGACCGTGCTCTCTGACGAAGAGCTGCAATCGGCCAAAAACAAGCTGCTGGGCCAATATGCCCTGGGTAAGCAGACCAATGCTCAGATCGCCCAACTGCTGGGCTGGTACGAAATTTTGGGCCTGGGGGTTGAGTATGACCAGGGGTTTCAAGACATGGTGGCGGCGGTGACGGTGCTTGATGCTGAAGCCGTGGCCCAGGAATTTTTCCATAAACCCTACATTTCGCTGCTGGGGCCAGAGGAGGCCGTGGGGCCGGTGGCTGCCGCTCACGCGTGAGCGGGTGGGTGGTAGGTGGGTGGCGATACCATCACTTTTAGCGTCCACAAGTCACCGGAGATCGCCCGAACGGGGTTAACCCTAGCGAGGGGGATATCCCCATAAACGGATATCCCCCTCGCTAGCTCAGTCTAAATCTGGCAGCTGATCGCGAGGCAACAGCACTTGAATGCTGCGGGGCTGGCTAGGCTGACGAGCAATTAGACCTCGTTTTTCGAGGGTGAGTACCATTTGGTGAACGGTAGGGGGCGTGGTGCCGAAGTAAACCTGCATGTCGCGCTCAGCTGGAGGGCGGCGGTTGAGTTTGGTGTAGTAGTAGATAAATGCTAGATATTGCCCTTGTTTTGGGGTGTACTGGGTCATTGCATGTCTGCCTTATGCATGTCGAAATTGGATACCCAATTCTCTACTTAGGCATCCTGACTCTCTAGCGCTTTACCGGGGCTTTGACAACTGGGTTAAGTCGTGAAGAATACCCTGTGAGGCTGACAGTTCAATTCTCTGCGAGTTAGCGTTCACACAATGTACTGTAAGAATCCATGCGTCCTCTGTTTACAGGCCCCCTCACCGTTGAGACGGTAAGCGTAGCGATTTGCGATCTGCCTGGGCGGTTAGAGGGGTGCCGCATTGTGCAGCTGTCTGACTTCCACTACGACGGTGAGCGCCTTTCGAACCAGCTGTTGCGGCAGGTAATTGATTGCGTCAACAGCCTAGAACCCGACCTAATTGCCCTCACGGGTGACTATGTGACCCATGACCCGACCCCGATTTTTACCCTGGCTGCTTATCTGGGCAAAATGCGGAGCCGCTTTGGCACGGTAGCCGTGCTAGGCAACCACGATAATATTAGCGCTGGTGGGCGTCAGACTATTTTGCGATCGCTCCGTCAGGTGGGCATCCAAACCCTATGGAACGACATTGCCTATCCCCTGGGCACCGATTTTCCGGTGGTGGGGCTAGCCGACTTTTGGTCGCGAGACTTTCACCCCGCCCTGGTGCTCGACTCGCTGCCCTTTACGCAGCCCCGGCTGGTGCTCTCCCATAACCCCGACACCGCCGAATTGCTAGCACCCTGGCGAGTTGACCTCCAGCTTTCTGGCCACACCCACGGTGGCCAAATTGTGCTGCCAGGGCTAGGACCATTACCGGCTATCACCCAGGATTTGCGGCAGGCGTTGGCCAACTGGCTACCGTTTGATCTACCCTACCTGAGCCGCAGCTGTCTCAAGATCGTGCACCACTGGGAATGGGTGTCGGGGCTGCACGCAGTGGGGCAAAACCAGCTCTACGTGAACCGAGGGCTGGGCACCTACGCGCCGGGACGGTGGCGGTGTCCGCCGGAGGTGACGGTGGTGGAGTTGGTGCGGGGGTAGGTGGGTGCTTCACCAACTCGCCTATCACTCATCAGTAGCTACAAAGCCAGGGGAGTGGGTTGACCCTCTGGGGGCAGTCTGTGGTGATCGCGATTGGCTTTAGGCAAAAAGCCGACTGTGGCCAGAATTGCCTCCAAATCCACGCCGTCTTCGAGCAGGCTGATGTGGCCGCTGTGGGGCAGGGGGTAAATGCGAGGGTTGGGCAGCAGGGTGGCCAGGCGCTTGGCTTCTTCGAGGGAGGGCAGTAGGCGATCGCTCAGCGAAGCCACCAGCAGGGTGTGGGCCTTGACCCGGTGCAGCCGCAGCGGCTCTAGGCGAAACTGCGACAGCAGCCCCAGCCGCCAGGCGGTGCTGGCCTGGGAAACTGTGCCAATGGCGCGCAACAGGGCCTGGCGGTTGGCGGGGCCCATGCGGCTCAGGTTGGCTATCACCGGCAGGCCACCCAGGGTAGAGCCTTGGTAGAGCGGCGGGGCCACCCAGGGGGTAAGGTGTGCCACCCATTGCAGCAACGGAAATCGGTGGAACGACGAGGCCGAGTTGACCAAAATCAAATGGCTGGCCAGGGTGGGGGCCAGGGCCACTGTCCGCAGGGCCAGGCAGGCCCCAAAGGATTCACCACACAGATAGACCGGCGCTGCCCCCGCCTCTTGGCGAATCAGCTGCACTACCTGGGCCGCCAGGCTGTCCCAGGACGATAGATCGTCTCCCGGAATCACCAGACAGCGAATATCAAAATGGTCTCTGAGGCGATCGCTCTGAGCCGAAAACAGCTCGCCGCTGCCATCCATCCCCGGCAGATAGATAAACAGCGGTCGGTGGGGATGTTTCCCCGCTGGGGCATAGAGCTTTAGAACATTAGGTTCTGGCATAGCTAAGCAAACGACGGTAGGGCCAGGTGGCAGACCATTGACAAGACTTCTGACAAGACTTCTGGCAAGACTTCTGGCAAGACTTCTGGCAAGACTTTAAACGCATCCCCGTTTGAGCAGGGTGGCAATTTCATCTTGGCAGCACTGGGCCAGTTCGGTGGGCAGGGTGCTAGATCTCCGGCTGCGATAGCGTGATCGCAGCCGACCATCCACCCGCACCGGGCGACCAATCAGCACCTCAACTTCTCGGTAAAACACCGCCGGGTGCCACCCCGACTGCTGAAACAACGGCTCAGAGGCGTCAAACATACTCAGCCAGCGCAGGGGCACCACCGAGTTGCTGGTTTCTCGGCGGGCGACAATGGCAACCGGCACAATAGACAGCTCGTCTACGGGGGCGCGCAGGGCCAGGTGGGCAAACCCCCGGTAAAACTCATTCAAATTGTCGGGGGTGGTTTTGTTGACCATTGGGGCCGCCCCTTCTGGGAAAATTCCCACCGCTTCGCCCTCTCCCAGGGTTCTCATGGCGCGGCGAAAGAAGGCGGTTTGCCCCTTGTCGGGGGCATTTAGGGGCAGACAGCCCAGGGCGTTGATCAAGTTGTTCAGGCCGGGCACCTGGCTCATGTAGTGGTGGCAGGCAAACCGCACCGGGCGGCCCAGGGCGCTCATCAGCAGGGGAGCGTCCATAATGCTGCGGTGGTTGCTCACCACCACCATTGGCTGGTGGTGGGGCAGGCGCTCTTGCCCCTGTACCGAAACCTGCACCCGTGACAGGGCCAGCAGCCAGTGAGATATATCTAAAGGGTTTGCCGTCAGGGGGGTGAGCAGCGGCAAAGGAGCAAGGGCCATGCAAATCTCGATGGGAGGGCTAGCCGCTGCCCACCGTTTATGAGCGGCATGTTCGGCTATGTTTCATAACTTAACAAACACCCAGCTATTTGCAGGGGTGTAAACCCACCGTTCGGTGAGAGATCTTACCCCTGGCCTAGGTCTAGCGGCGAGAGGCCCGCAGCTGTCCGCAGGCGGCGTTTTCCTCAAGCCCGCGAGAATAGCGCACGGTGACGGCGATGCGGCGGGCTTCTAGCTCAGCGACAAAGTCGCGAATGCTGGCTTCGCTGGGGCGCTGGTAGTCGGCTTCGTCGATGGGGTTGTAGGGAATCAGGTTGACGTGGCTCTGAAAGCCGCGCAGGTGATCGGCCAGCTCGGCGGCATTGGCGGGCTGGTCGTTAAGCCCGGCCAGCAGAACGTACTCAAAGGTCACCCGCCGCCCCGTGAGCTGCACATACTCGCGGCACTCGTCGAGCAGCACCTCTAGGGGATAGGCCCCGGCGCTGGGGATGAGCTGGAGGCGCTGAGCCTGGTTAGAGGCGTGCAGACTCACCGCCAGGGTGACCTGGAGCTGCTCTGCGGCCAGGGCGCGAATGCGGCCCGGCACCCCCACGGTAGACAGGGTGATGGCTCGCTGGCCAATGCCCACATCTTGGTTGATACAGCGGATGGCGGCCACGCTGTTGGCTGCATTCAGCAGGGGTTCACCCATGCCCATAAACACAATATTGCTCACCCGCTGACCAAAGTCTTCCTGTACCGTCAGCACCTGGTCAACAATCTCGTGGATGGCCAGGTTGCGCACAAAGCCCCCCTTGCCCGTCGCGCAAAAGTCGCAGGCCATGGGGCAGCCCACCTGGGACGACACACACACCGTCAGCCGCCTGGCCGAAGGAATGCCTACGGTTTCAATGATTTGGCCATCGGTCAGCCTGAGCAAATATTTGACGGTGTCGTCGCTGGCCACCACCCGGTGGTGCAGCGTCGAGCGGCCCAGGTCAACGTGCTCCACGGTTTGCCGCCAGGCCTTGGGAAAGACGGTGATGTCGTCGAGCGATCGCGCCCCCTGCTGATAGAGCCACTGGTACAGCTGCTTGCCCCGGTAGCTGGGCTGTCCCTGGGCCTGCACCCAGGCGGTCAGCTCGGCGAGTGATTGCCCGAGGAGGGTGGGGTGCGATCGCTCCCCACCCCCCAAAGCCGTCTCTACCGGGGATGGCTCAGTTTGAAAATCAGTTTGAGAAAGAGACGTAATGGCCATAGCAGCAACGCATGCACAGTCTCCTATGATAGCGGTTCTTGGCGTTACACAGGGCGCTAAAGACCCCGACGGCGGCTGGGGAAATCATCGGAGTCGGCTTTGGGGGGTGGGGTAGTAGTGTTGGTGTGCATCAGATCGATCAGCCCTTCCGTCAGCATTTTAGGATCCATAAAAACCACCTTAGAGTTTTCACTTTCCCCCAGCTTCTGGTTAGCATCCACGTAGCGCTGAGCCAGCAGATACTGAAGAATTTCTGCCGTGTTGTGGCCCTCCTTGAGCGCGTTGGAAAACATCTCAATTGACTCAACGGTGCCCTGGGCTCGCTTGATAGCTGCTTCCTTTTCACCCTGGGCCTCGAGCACGGTCGCTCGACGCTTCAGCTCCGCCGCCTGCTGTAGCTGCATCGAGCGCCGCACCTCGTCGGGCGGGGTAATTTCCTGCACCTCTACGCGGGTGACCTTCACGCCCCAGGGTTCGGTGGCTTCATCGAGCTGAGACAGCAGTGCTCGGTTGAGCTCGTCGCGAGACGAGAAGGTTCTCTCAAACTCCATTTTGCCGATTTCCGATCGCAAGGTGGTAATCACCAGCTCTTCAATGCCCTGCTCGACATTTTCAATAGCGTAGTAGGTCAGCTCTAGCTCCAGAATGCGCCAGTAGACCACGGCGTCTACTTCCAGAGACACGTTGTCCTTGGTAATCGCCCCCTGCTTGTCTACATCGAGAATTTGCTCCCGCACGCTGTCGCGCAGCACGATGTAGTCGAGCACCGGCACAATAAAGTTTAGCCCTGGCCGCAGCTTGCGGTGATATTTGCCCAGGCGCTCTACCAGGGCCTCATTCCCCTGATTGATGATGCGCACTGAGCCAACGGTGTAGCCAATAATAATCAGTGCCAGAATGCCGATAATCTGCATATCGCAACCGCCAACTCAATTAGTTAGAAATTAATTAGAACCTTTTAGCATGGCTCAGCTATGGTTGACGGCGAGCGAGCTAATCGCCCTAGGCTTAGCAGTGCCACTGCCCTAGGCCAGCAAGCCAAAGCGACAACCTCCGACAGAGCCAACCCCCAGGAAGACACCAGGTTAAGAGTGTTCCAGCTAAATACCTATCCGAGATACCACCGCGACCAGCCCAGCGGGCCGAGTTCGCGTCCTTAGAAGGAATGCTTTTTTAATTGGGAGACTCTAAGTAAACCTGTTCTACTAATTAAGTGTATCGAGTTCTTCTCAAAGTGCGCTAAAGAAAGGTGCGCCAAAGAAAGGTAAGGCGCGCTTAAAGAGAAGAAAGTATCCCAAACAAGCGTCCTAGAGAAGGGCAGTGCCCCATGGGCTTCACGGCCCTAACCTCGGCTAGCCACTTTTGTGAGCACCGTCATCGGGCCAAGGGTCTTGAGCAACTCAAGCTGCTCTGGGTTTTTGACCAGCAGCGACCCAGCAAACCCCAAGGAGTTGACCGGAATTGATTCATAGCTCTCCTGCTGGCGGGCCACCGCCACCATCCAGTTGCGGGTAACCAGCAGATTGTAGGGAAACGCCTGGGGAGTCTGGCTCCCATCGATTCCCAGATACGCCAACAGATTGTGGTATGCCGCTAGCAGCGCTTCTCCCGAGGGCGAGGGCCGCGCCACAAGAGACAAAATAGCGTGGCGAAAGGGCAGCGTGGGTGACGCTATCGGTTGGCTATGGGAGATAGTTTCTAAGGCGTCGATGACGGCGGCTAAGGGCAAGGGGCTGCGATCGGGGCTGAGGGGCGGCGGCACCAGCTGTAGGTGCTTATGCTGCTGGCTGGCCCCCGCCAGACGACCGCCGTTGTAAAAGGCCAGCCCATCGATTTCGGCCATGCCGGTGGCTAGGGCTTCAAAGTCAGCCAGAGTTAGCCAGGTATTTTGGTCTTCAAAGACGCGGGTGACTATCAAAATATGGTGGTCAACCACGTTGTATTTGTTTAGCAGACACAGGTGAGTAGGCGACAAATTAGTCACAAACAGGTCTGGATCGTAGGGCAAAAAAGGATTGAAGGGCTTGCCTGACTCGCCGCTGGGCCGCTGGGCCAGGTCAGCCTTCTCTTTGCGCACCAGATTGGTCAAGATTCTCACCAAAAAGCGCATGCCCCCCTGCTCGACAAACTCATAGTGGGTGTTGATGGGTTGCAGGGCACCACAGCCCAGGGCGTGGCGGGTTTGCTGCTGAATTTTGCTCCACAGGGCCTCGGGGGCTAGCTCGGCCTCGGGGGAATACGCCATGGGAAACAGCAGGAAACAACTAGGGGAGAAAGATGACCTCCCCGACTTTAGCAAACCGCTGCTGTCAGCAACAGAGGATTTGCTACAAGTCTGATTCAAAGCCTCCTCGTCTAAGGAGAATTTGCCAAGAAAAGCTCAGGAAGATTGCTGGTTTTTTCGGCATTTCCCAATCTCTAGACGCACCTGAGCTGAAGCTCTGCTAGCGGCAAGAGCTACTTCATAAACCGAGATCTAGGTTGTTAGAAAAGCTGCTTAGACAGATCGCCTTGAATAGTAGTTTAAATACAACAACACCCAATCTACTATTCAAAGAACTTCCTGTATCTTCTTGAGCTTTCACGGAGATGAGAAGCTGAGTTTAAACCCCTAGTAGGGATTAAAACTTCAACCCTCAAAACTCCCATTTGCTTACTGAAGGAAGGTTTGAACCGAGATTTTGGGTGTTGCTGATTAATCGAGACAGATGTAGAGCTAACAGCAGTTTCACTCCTTTTTCTGTGTGGACATTGGCTGTTTTATCTGCCAGGGGAGCCTCATCAGCTCCATATTCAATATAGCTCTGGCAGGCGCTGATCCCCGGCGCTGAAATGATAGTTAACAGTGAATTAGTGAATGTTCTTTCTAGGGCATGAATCCTATGACTTACCTGGGCTAATTTCTCTGGCAAAAGCTTATTTTGACTCTGTTTATAGATCTGGGGTAATGGCGCGATCACAGCATACCGCCATGGCTTCTAGCCTCAGGGGCTAATGCTCTGCGGGCCAGTTAAAGCCCCGGGTGCGGAGAATTTGCCGGCCGCGCTGACGAGCCTGGGTTTGCAGGTCAATGCTGCGATCGGTTTCGTCAACAATTTCGCCAGTCAGCACCTCTAGCGCGTCTTCGAGGGTGACTACCCCCGATACGCCGCCGTACTCATCGACCACCACCGCTAGGTGCTCGCGAGCGGTTTGAAAGTCTTGCAGCAGCTTGTCGGCCCGCTCGGTTTCGGCCACGAAGCGTACTGGGCGAGCTACCTGACTAAGGAGGAGATGGCCCTGGCTGCGAATCAGGGCCGTGAGCAATTCGTTTTTCAGTACCAAACCCAAAAGGTGGTCGATATCGCTGTCGCTGACCAAAATGCGGCTGTGCTGAGAGCTGAGAATTTGGGCTTCGGCCTCGGCGATGGTGAGGCTGCCGGGCAGATGGGTGATCGCCACCCGAGGGGTCATGATGTTGATGGATTTCATATCGTTAAGCCGAAACACCCGGAGAATCATTTCGGCTTCGTCGGCTTCGATAATGCCCTCCTGGTGGCCAATGGCAGCCATCAGCTTAATTTCGGCTTCGTTAGTGATGGGGCGCTGGCCAGAGGCCATAAAGGGGTTGGTGATTCTTTCGAGCAGCCACACAATTGGGGTAAATGCCCAGGTTAGGGTGCGTACCGGGATGGCCACCAGCAGGGCAATGGGGATGGCATAGCGCTCTCCAAGGGTTTTGGGCAAAATTTCGCCTACCACAATCACTAAAAAGGTGAGCACCCCCGAAAAGACTCCGAGCAGGGCGTCGCCGAAGGTGCGGGCGGCAATGCTACCGATGGCAATGCTGCCGACGATGTTAAACAGATTGTTGAGAATAACAATGGTGGCTACGGGCCGGTTGATCTTGTTCCGAATGGCGTACAGGGCCAGGGCGGCAGGCTGCTTAGACTGGGCCAACTGACGGGCCTTAAGCAGGGGCACCGACAGCAGGGCGGTTTCGATGCCAGAGCACAGCGCCGAACCCAGGAGCATGATCAAAATGGCGATCGCAAGATTCAGCATGGGATAGGTTGGGGGCGAACGAAACCGGTAAAGGGGAGACTGTTATGATTCATCTACTATGATCCATTAATTAGAATTAACAAACTCTGTATTTGCGCAGCTGGCCTGTGGGGAGGCACACTCTCGGCCTGCTATGAGTCTGATGACAAAGATTTGTTTTACCCCGGTTGTCCGCCTGTTAGCACCCCAATGAGCGATACTATTCTCGATGTTAAGCGCCTCACCGTCCATTTTGAGGTCGACAGCCAGCTCATTCAGGCCGTTAATGACATTTCATTTCAGGTGCAGCGGGGGCAAACCCTGGGCATTGTAGGCGAGTCTGGCTCAGGTAAATCGGTCACCTCGTTAGCGGTTATGGGCCTAGTGCCCAACCCGCCGGGCAGGGTGGTCAATGGCGAAATTTGGTTCAACGGTGATGCTGGAAATCCTGTGGATCTCTGCACCCTGAGTGAAACCCAGCTGCAAAGCTATCGGGGCGGTCAAGTCTCAATGATTTTTCAGGAGCCGATGAGCTCGCTGAATCCGGTGTATACCATTGGGTTTCAGATGGTGGAGGCGATCCGCCAGCACCAGAATATTTCTAAGGATGTGGCCCGCCAGCAGGCTATAGATCGACTGAAAGAGGTTAAGCTGCTGCCCGCAGATGAGCAGCTGTGGGCCACGGTTAAAACCGAAAAGCCCAGCCTTGACGATGAATCGCTCAGGGAAGAGGTTGATCGCCGCCAGCAGGCCATTCTCAACCGCTACCCCCACGAGCTTTCTGGGGGGCAGATTCAGCGGGTGATGATTGCCATGGCGATTTCCTGTAACCCGGCCTTGCTAATTGCCGACGAACCCACCACCGCGCTAGATGTGACGGTGCAGGCCACCATTCTCGATCTGCTGCGGGAACTGCGCGATCGCCGGGGCATGTCGCTTATCTTTATTACCCATGATCTGGGCATCATCGCTGAAATTGCCGACCAGGTGGCGGTGATGTACCAGGGCAAAATTGTTGAAGCCGGGCCGGTGTGGGATATTTTTGCCCAGCCCCAGCACCCCTACACCAAGGGGCTGCTGGCCTGCCGCCCCCAGCCCAACCAGCGGCTGCGGCGGCTGCCCACGGTGGCCGATTTTATGGCGGTTGAAGCCAATGGCGCCGAGATCAACGCCGCCAACGGCAGTCAGCCCCTTAACGGCTCTACTCCAGCGATTCGCGAGCGGGTGCTCGATGCCGAGGCCCAGGCCCGCTTTGCCCCCCTGACGGAGGCTGAGCTGACCACCCGAGCCGAGGCGCTGTCCGCCAGCGGCCCCCTGTTGGCGGTAGAGAACCTGCAGGTGGGCTACCCGGTGCGGGGGGTGTTTGGCAAAACCCGTCGCCACGTGATGGCGGTTCAAGACGTATCGTTTCAAATTCAAAAGGGCGAGACCTTTGGCCTGGTGGGTGAGTCGGGCTGCGGCAAAACTACCCTGGGCCGCGCCCTGCTGCGGCTGGTGCCGGCCATGGGCGGCAAGGTTTGGTTTGAGGGGCGCGATGTGCTGGGGCTGGGTGCATCCCAGCTCAGGCAGCTGCGGCGCGACATGCAGATTGTCTTTCAAGACCCCTACAGTTCCCTCGACCCGCGCATGACTATTGGGGCGGCCATTGCCGAACCGCTCAAAATTCACGGCGTCATCAAGAGCGCCCGCAACCAGCAGGAGCGCGTCTCTTACCTGCTCGACCGGGTGGGGCTACCCACCAGCTGCATGAACCGCTACCCCCACGAGTTTTCGGGCGGGCAGCGGCAGCGGGTGTGCATTGCCCGCGCCCTCGCTCTCAACCCTAAGTTCATCATTTGTGATGAGTCGGTGTCGGCTCTCGATGTGTCGGTGCAGGCCCAGGTACTCAACCTGCTGAAAGAAATTCAGGCGGAGTTTGATCTCACCTATATCTTTATCTCCCACGACCTGGCGGTGGTGAAGTTTATGAGCGATCGGATCATGGTGATGAACCAGGGCCGAGTCGAAGAAATTGGCCCCGCTGAACAGGTCTACCGCCAGCCCCAGACCGCCTACACCCAGGCCTTGATCAACGCTATTCCCATCGGTAGCCTAGACCGCATTCAGGAGCTTCAGCGCGATCGTAGCCCCGTAGCCTAGATGATTGGGGCCGTTTTCAGGGAGTGAGGTTCAACGATAGCTGCTCCGGATACAGCTCTTGGTAGAGGGTTTCGATGTCGCCCCGGCGATACATGTGGCGGTTGCCGCGTCGAGACGTGCGGCGATCGCAGCCTCGGCCATCGAGCTGCTGCTGTAGCTCTACCCTAGAGCAGTGAAACACCTTCACTGCCTCCCTCAACGGCACCCACTGCTGGGCAAACTGATGTCTAAGAGCATCATCAGAGGTGTTGGCCAGGCGCTCGATCAACAGGTTGGCCAATAGCCAGCAGGCCTTAGTGTCGGCCATGGCCCGGTGCGATCGCCCTACGTCAAAGCCAAAATGACGCACCAGCTGCGGCAGACTGCGCGAAGGCAAATCTGCCAGCAGCAGCCTCGACAAAATCACGGTACAAAACCGCTGGGCCTCAGGACGCTGGAAGTCTTCACCCAGACGTTGATACTCTGCCTGAATAAAGCCGTAATCAAAGGCCAAGTTATGGCCGGTGAGGATGCCTTGACTGAGGGGCGATTTCAGAACTTGCCACACCTGATCCACGGTGGTGCCCCGTTCTACCATGGCGGTAGTAATACCCGTCAGTCGGGTAATTATGCTGGGCACTGATACCTGGGCATTGACTAAAAATGTATTTTCGTAAGTTATGCCTTCCCCCAGAGACCCTTGCACCACGGCAATTTCGATCACCCTAGCATCTGGGGGACGTGACCCGGTCGTCTCTACGTCCACTACCGTCAGCTGAGCCTGGGCTAGCTGACGGTAGTAAGCCAGTAGATGATCTGTCAAAAGAGTAGATTGAGTTATACCACCCACCGATACAGGAACCATAGTGCTCTGACCGCAGCAAACCTCTCTAAGGTGCCACATTTCGGCTCTGCGGTGTGTCTCTTCAGGCTAACAAAAGGAGCGCTTTTAACCCCGCGTCACGGCTCTCCCCCTGTGCTCAATCTTCCTTTTGATCGCAGCGCACCATTCCCTTAATTGCGTAATAACCCACTGGAATGCGCTTACGGTTTACTTTGGTCACGCCAAAGTCTGTAGCTCTCTTGTGGAGAAACTACAGACTTTAAGCTGAGTTTAGTTTAGCCAAGCGCTTCAAATTCGATCACATCAAAGGCGCTTCCCCGCAGGACAGACTCTGTTTGCTTACCTCGCAAGCGCTTTCCTGTGACTCGCTCCATCACACCCTGAACGGCGCCTAGGGTGAAGGTTAGTTTTCGGGGAGACCCCTCAGGTTCGCCAGCCGAACAAATTGTTTCTCGACAGTAGACTGAAATCGTTTCTCCAGTTTCGACAATCTTCTCAACGATGCAGAGGCAGGTGCCATCCTTGCCCAACGCAGATTGAAGAACTTTAACCAGTTCATCGAAAGGTATAGCTTGCTCCGCAATGCCCAGTTGATCCGCCACTTGGCGGCCCCGCTGACGACCGGCGCCAATGAGTGCGATCGCGGCTGCCTTTTCACCCAAGACTTCTTCGGTGCCAACAACTAATGCTTTGAAACAAACAATGCTGCTAAAATCGCCAAGTTCAGAACGCAATTGAGCTACAGATGGAATGACAGCAGTGGACATAATAGGTTCCTTAGTCTGTGTCTAGGTATCAATATTCTCAATTGTTCCCATGTTGTGAAGAATAGGCTTGCGTAATTTCCGCCAAGCAGCTAACGGCAATCATAAAAACACGTAACTTTTTATATGCTTACAATTCTTACCTTCTGTTGCTGTGGGTATTTTGCTTTAAGTATCTAAGGACAATTCTAGCAACGAAAATATCCAAGGATTTTGCTGCCTCCTAATGACGCAGGCTCTGCGTCTCTACCTGGTGGTATTTTCTTTCCTGGAGACCTCCTAAGGCCTATGGAGACAGGATTGGGTGTCAACGGTAATTTGTCCAAACTAAAAGAGCGCCCCCCGCAAGGGGAGCGCTCTTCACCTAACCAATCAATGGGGTAGTCAGTCAAGACTAGCCGATGATTTCAGGTGCCTGAGTAGCAGCCAGGTCGAGGGGGAAGTTGTGAGCATTGCGCTCGTGCATCACTTCCATACCCAGGTTGGCCCGGTTGATCAC